>JAYUSX010000516.1:0-6483 GCA_043755475.1 Actinomycetota bacterium | reverse complement strand
TGACGGCGTGGAAGTCACCCGTGAGGTGCAGGTTCAGCAGTTCCATCGGGATGACCTGGCTGAACCCGCCGCCGGCGGCTCCGCCCTTGATGCCGAACGTCGGGCCCATGCTGGGCTGGCGCAGGCTGATGACCGCCTTCTTGCCGATGTGCTTCATCGCCTGGCCGAGGCCGACCGTGGTGGTGGTCTTGCCTTCACCGAGCGGCGTCGGTGTGATCGCGGTGACCACCACGTACTTCGCCTTGGGCCGATCGCTCAGTTCGTCGATCGCCTCGAGACGGATCTTCGCGAGCTCGTCGCCATGTGCTTCGAGCAGGTGCGGGCCGATGCCCATCTGCGCCGCGATGTCGGTGAGCGGCGCCAGCTTGCCGGCGCGAGCGATCTCCAGATCGGATGGAAAGGACACGATGACCCCCTGAGAGACATGGCGTTCCCTCTCCATCGAGGGAACAGTCGTCCCGAGAATAGCGCACGGTTCCATCAGGCGGAACCATCCCACGATATGGAACGTCAGTCGGCGGTCGGAACTCGAAGTCCGCGAGAACAGCGCGACGTCAACCATCGGCCAGGGCAGCGCGCGTGCCGTCGCCGACGTGTCCCGCCGGCACGACGGGGGCACCCCGTCCTAGACTCGGGCTGTGCGCGAACGGCCGAACGTTCTCATCATCATGTTCGACCAGCTCACCCCGGGAGCGCTCGGCTGCTACGGCAGTCCGGTGGCCAAGACGCCCCACATCGATCGGCTCGCCGCCGAGGGGGTCGTCTTCCAAGCCGCCTACTCGAACAGCCCGCTGTGCACCCCGGCTCGATACTGCATGATGACCGGCCAGCTCCCGTCTGCGACCGGTGGGTACGACAACGCCGCGTACCTCCCATCGACGATCCCGACGTTCGCGCACCACGCCCGTGCGGCCGGATATCGCACGGTGCTCTCCGGCAAGATGCACTTCGTCGGCCCGGACCAGCTCCATGGCTTCGAGACGCGACGCACGACGGACATCTATCCAGCGGACTTCGGCTGGACACCCGACTGGCTGGCGCCCCACGAACGGATCGACTGGTGGTACCACAACATGGAGAGCGTCACGGGTGCCGGCGTGGCCGAGGTGACCAACCAACTGCTCTTCGACGACGAGGTCGGCCACCAATCGGTACGGGCTTTGCACGACCTTGCTCGCAGCGATGACGCGCGGCCCTTCCTCCTGGTTTCGAGCTTCACACATCCTCATGACCCGTACGTCACCCGCCGGGACCACTGGGATCGTTACGAGGGGGTGGACATCCCGCTGCCGGTGGTGTCGGGGGCCGATGTCACCTCGGACGATCCTCACTCACGTCGTCTGCGAGGCGTCGCGGCGATGGATGCGGCGGTGATCACCGACGATCACGTCCGCACCGCCCGGCGCGCCTATCTGGGCAACGTCTCGTATTGCGATGATTGGGCTGGCCGACTGCTCGGCACGCTCGACGCGCTCGGCCTTGCCGAGGAGACGGTCGTGGTCGTGCTCGCCGACCATGGCGACATGCTCGGTGAGCGGGGCCTGTGGTACAAGATGAGCTTCTTCGAGGGTTCCGCACGGATTCCGTTGATCGTTCATGCGCCAGACCGTTTCCGTGCCGCTCGACCGACGGCGCCGGTGTCACTCGTCGACATCCTTCCCACCCTCGTCGAGTTGACCGGAAGCACTGAAGACCCGATCGATCCCCTCGCCGGCCGTTCACTCGTCGCGTTGTGCGACGGCTCCGATGATGGAGCGAATCGGACCGTGATCGGTGAGTACATGGCAGAGGGTGCAATCGCCCCGATCGTGATGATTCGCCGGGAGAGCCTCAAGTTCATCTCCTGCGCTGCGGATCCAGATCAGCTCTACGACCTTGCTCACGATCCGAACGAACTCGTCAATCTGGCGGGCGATCCGAGCTACGCCGCCCGGACGAAGGAGTTCCGGGCCGAGGTCGCTGGCCGATGGGACCTCGGTGAGCTCCGCGCGGCTGTCCTCGCCGACCAGGCTCGGCGTCGCTTCGTGTCGCTGGCGCTCCGCACCGGTGACCACACGCCATGGGACTACACGCCGCCCGCGGACGGATCGACCCAGTACATGCGAAACCACCTCGACCTCAACGACGTCGAGCATCGCGCTCGCTTCCCGCGGGATCACAACCCCAGCGCACCGCAGCCGGGCTGACGCCACCGGTTCAGCCGCGCGATCGCCGGCCGATGGAGGTCACAGATCCTTGCAGAGCCTGAGAGCGTCGTAGATGGCTGCGTGGATGTTTCTCCCTGCGACCGCGTCGCCGATGCGGAACAGGCGGTACCGGCCATCGGCGTTGCGGATCACGGTCTGCGCACGCCCGTCGAGCAATGCCTCGTGGTCGCACTCACCGGCGTTCGTCGACGCAGGAACCAACTCGTGGTAGAGGTCGTCGTTGGCGAGCACGCCGTGATCGACCACGACGGCGTCGACGGTGCGCGTCGCGCGGTGGGGGCTGTGGTCGCTGCCGATCTCGACCTCCAACCGACCGTCGACACGGCGGACGGTGCGGACGCGTTGGTTCAGCGTGATGCGCGTCTCTGTCTCGTTGAACGCCCGCGCGTACGGGACGAGGTTGATGCCGCCGACGTCGACGCCCATCGTCCGCTCGGGCGTGACGATCTCGAGCCGGGCACCCGACCGCGCGATCATCTCGGCCGTGCTCATCGCCGAGTGGGTGCCGTCGTCGTCGTAGAGGATGACGTCGCCATGGGGGCGGGCGTCACCACCGACGACATCCCACGCCTCGACCACCAGGTCGTCGCCGGCCTCGAGTTCGGGGTGCTGAGGCAGGCCACCGGTGGCGACGATGACGACGTCGGGGGAGAGGCCGTCGACCATGGATGCATCGGCATAGGTGTCGTAGTGCACGGTGACGCCGAGCCGTTCGAGTTCGGCGACGCGCCACTCGACGATGCCGAGCAGGTCCTTGCGGCGCGGGTTGCGCGCGGCGAGCCGCACCTGGCCGCCGGCCCACGGCATCGCCTAAGACCGTGACCAGGTGCCCGCGCTCGGCACTGACCCGAGCGGCCTCGAGGCCGCCGGGGCCAGCGCCGATCACCACGACCCGGCGCAGCACCGATGCGGGTTCGATCTCGTGCGGCATGGTCAGTTCGCGGCCGGTGGCGGCGTTGTGGATGCACAGAGCCTCGCCCGCCTGGTAGATGCGGTCGAGACAGTACGTGGCGCCCACGCACGGGCGGATGGTGTGCTCGATCCCGAGCTGGATCTTGCGCACGAGGTGTGGGTCGGCCATATGGGCCCGGGTCATGCCGACCATGTCGACCTTGCCCTCGCGCACCGCGTGGCGGGCCGTGGCGACGTCGTCGATCTTGGCCGCGTGGAACACGGCGATGCCGGTCTCGGCGCGCACCATACCGGCGAAGTCGAGGTGCGGCGCTGAGGCCATCCCGTGGATCGGGATCACGTCGCTCAGCACCGCGTCGTTGACGATGTTGCCGCGGATGACGTTGACCACGTCGATCAGTCCCTCCGACGCGATCCGCCGCAGGATCGTGAGGCCCGTGGGCGTGTCGATGCCATCCTCCATGCGTTCGTCGACGGCCATGCGGATCGAGACGACGAAGTCCGGCCCCACTCGGCGGCGCACCGCGTGCAGCACGGCGAGGGGGAAGCGCATTCGGTTCTCGAACGAGCCGCCATAGGCATCGGTGCGCCGATTGGTGGCCGGCGACCAGAACTGGTCGAACAGGTGGCCGTAGGCCTCGATCTCGATGCCGTCCATCCCGCCGGCCTGCATCCGTTCGGCCGCGTCGGCGTAGTGACCGACGATGCGTTCGATGTCCCACTCCTCGGCCGGCTTCGGGTGCGACCGGTGCGCCGGCTCGCGCAGCGGCGACGGGGCGATCACCGGCAACCAGTCGTCCTGGCCCCATCCGGTGCGACGGCCGAGATGGCTGATCTGGATCATCGCCGCCGCACCGTGCTCGTGGATCTCGTCAGTCATCCGCTGCAGCCACGGCACGATCTCGTCGCGGTACGCGAAGAGGTTGCCGAATGCCGGCGGGCTGTCGGGCGATACGACCGCCGTGCCGGCCGTCATCGTGAGCGCGAGGCCCCCCTTGGCCTTCTCGACGTGGTACGCCCGGTAGCGGTCCTTGGGCATGCCGTCCTCGGAGTACGCCGGCTCGTGCGAGGTCGACATCACCCGGTTGCGCAGGGTGAGGTGCTTCAGCTGGAACGGTTGCAGCAGGGGGTCGCCGCTCACGTCGCGCGTCCTCGCTCCCCGAGGAGGTGGATCGCTCAGTACCACTGGTCGGGCATCTCGGCCTTGCGGCGAGCCACGAAGTCGAGCAGTTCGGCGTCCACGGCGTCGTCCATCGCCGGCGCCACGTACGACGCCAGCACGTCCTGGTACATCTGCGCGGCGCGGAACTCGGTGTCGTGCGAGCCGGCGTCGCGCCACTGCTCGAAGCTCGAGTTGTCGCTGAGCGACGGGTCGTAGAACGCGCTCTCGTAATGGCGAAGCGTGTGCTGCGAGCCGAAGAAGTGCTTGCCGGGACCCACCTCGGCGAAACCGTCGAGGGCGAACTGGTCGTCGGTGAGATCGACGCCTTTCAAGTAGGTGTGTGCCGCGCCGCACAGGTCGAGGTCCATCATGAACTTCTCGTACCCCATGGCCAGCCCGCCCTCGAGCCAGCCCGCCGAGTGAAGGATGAAGTTCGCGCCGCACAGGAGCGCCGCCATCATCGACACTGCGCTCTCCTGCATCGCTTGGCCGTCGGGCACCTTCGACGACGTGAACGCACCGGAGCAGCGCAACGGCAGGCCCACCCGGCGGGCGAGCTGACCGACGATCAGCGAGCCGAGCGCCGGTTCCGGCGTGCCGAACGTCGGGCTCCCGCTGCGCAGCGCCATCGACGACAGGAAGTTGCCGTAGATGGCGGGGGAGCCGGGCCGCACGAGCTGGCCGAGCGCGACACCCACGAGGGTCTCGACGTGCGCCTGGGCAACGGCACCTGCCGTGGTCACCGGGCCCATCGCGCCGCCCAGGATGAACGGCACGACGACGGGCGCCTGGTTAGCGCGGGCATAGGTCTTGAGCGCGCCGGTCATCGTCGCGTCCCACACGAGCGGGGAGTTGACGTTCACGTTGCCGAGGATCACGCAGTGCCGGTCGACGACGTCGGCGCCGAACACGATCCGGGCCATCTCGATCGAGTCCGCCGCGCGCTCGGGCGCTGTCACCGATCCCATGAAGCCCTTGTCGCTGTAGCGCAGGTGGCTGTACACCATGTCGAGGTGGCGCTTGTTGACCGGCACGTCGGTCGGTTCGCACACGGTGCCGCCAGAGTGGTGCAGCCACGGCGTCGCGTACGCGAGCTTCACGAAGTTCCGGAAGTCCTCGAGGGTCGCGTAGCGCCGTCCACCTGCCAGGTCTCGCACGAACGGCGACCCGTACGTCGGGGCCAGCACCACGTTGTCGCCGCCGATCTGCACCGACCTGTCCGGATTCCGCGCGAGCTGGGTGAACTCCTGCGGAGCCGTGGCGCACAACGCGCGGACGTGGCCCGGATCGAATCGCACGGTGATGCCGTCCACCGTGGCGCCGGCATCGCGGAACAGCTGGAGGGCCTCTGCGTCGTCACGGAACTCGATGCCGACCTCTTTGAGGAGCTCGTCGCCCTTGGATTCGATCAGCGAGAGACCTTCGTCGGCGAGCAGTTCGAAGGTGGGAATCTGTCGTCGGATGAACGGCGGGGCCTTCGGCCGCGCCCCGGCGCCGGTACGTGCGGCCACACGAGCAGCCCGCCCACCGGCACGCATCGACCGCGACGTTTCACCGACCGCCGGTTGATCGCTCTCGCCCATGGCGTCTCACTCTCTTCGATGTTCACCGTCGCTCGCCGCCGCGGCGACAGCCTCGGACGCGTCAATCAGTTCGCGTCGAGACACTCACCGGTACCTCTTGAAGTTGCTCCACGGTCAGGTGACACTTGGAGAAGTGATGCGGCGAGATCTCCAGCTCGACAGGCTCGATCACATCGCACAGGCCCGGCATGAACCGGTGACAACGAGTGTGGAAGACGCACCCCGGAGGCGGATTCGCCGGGCTCGGGATCTCGCCTTCGAGTGGGATCCGGTCGATGGCTGCGCCATCGACGCTCGGCACCGCGGACAACAGTGCCTGCGTGTAGGGGTGGTTCGGCCCATTGAAGATGTCGTCGGTGGTACCGAGCTCCATGATTCGACCGAGATACATCACCGCGATTCGATCGGCGAGGTAGCGGACAACCGCCATGTCGTGGCTGATGAACACATAGCTCGTCTTCTGTTCCGACTGAAGGTCGGCCAGCAGGTTCAAGATCGCAGCCTGCACCGACACGTCGAGTGCGCTCGTCGGTTCGTCGCAGACCACGATGCGCGGGTCGCCGGCAAAGGCACGAGCGATGGCCACCCGCTGCTTCAACCCACCCGAGAGCTGCCTCGG
>JAYUSX010000515.1:0-6494 GCA_043755475.1 Actinomycetota bacterium | reverse complement strand
ATCTTCTTCACGCCCTCGTGTTGTGCATCCCAATCGGACGTCCACGGGGTCGCGACCAAGCCGGGCGCTACGGCGTTGATGCGAACAGGCCCGTGGCTCTTCGCCAGCAGCCGCGTCATCTGGTTCAGCGCCGCCTTGGACATCGAGTAGGCGATCGACGATCCCACCGGGCGAACGCCTGCGATGGAAGTGATGTTCACGACGTGACCTCCGCCTGCAGCAGTCGATGCGCGCAGCAACGGCATCGCCATCTTGGTCAGGTTCCATGTGCCGAACACGTTCACCTCGAACGTCTTGCGGAAGATCTCCTCGGTGAGCGCATCGAGATCGCGATGGTCGACGAGCGTGGTCCAGCCGGCGTTGTTGACCAGGAGGTCGAGCTTGCCGAATCGTTCGACCGTGGCATCGAGCATGTGCCGGCACTGGTCCTGGTCGGCGATGTCGGCCTGCACGTACATCGAATGACCTGGCAGGCCCGCGGCGACCGCTTCGCCGGCGGCCACGCTCGACGAGGAGTTCACCACGACCGAGGCACCGAGGTCGGAGAGCCGCTGCGCGGTGCGCTCACCGATCCCGCTCGACGATCCGGTCACGATCGCCACCACACCTTCGAGCTCCGCGTTCTTTGCCCTCATGTCGTCTCTCCCGTCGGTGGGGTCGACCCGGTTGCCGAACCCGTCGTCATCCTGCCATCGGAGGACGGGACGCAACGATCGCTTGTGCCGTCGGGTCCACGCCCGGTCGGCACGCCCTCGATCGTTCGTGAACGGAGCTTGAACAGGGTGTGTGAAGGGTCACGTGCCGCGTTGGCAACGCCGGGCTCTGCGATGCTTTGGGTGATGCCGCTCGAGCGAGGCGTCAGAACTCGACGCCGAGGCGGCTGAGTTCGAGGTGCACAACGGCGTCGACATCGGCGCCGGTGAGGATCGTCACCATCGGCCGACCTGCCCACGGGTCGGGCCCGTGGTCGGATGGTTTCGTACGCGCCCACGTCTTGCCCCGGCCCACTCCGTGCCCGGTGTCGACGCGGATGGCATGGCGAACCGAGGTGAACCGCTCGGGTGTCAGCAGGTAGCTGATCGCGGTCGAGTCGTGCACGTGGATGCCGTCGAGGCCCGACCGCTCGAGGGCGAACCGTCGGTAGTACGGCAGGATCGCATGGAGGTGCTGCGCTCGGGGCGTCTGCACCGACCCGATCAGATCGAGGTGTGCCCCGCTCATGACGATCTGCTCGGTCACGTCGAGGCCCGCCATCACGACCGGGCATTTCGCCCCGAAGACGACATCCGCGGCTTCGGGATCGTTGATGATGTTGGCCTCGGCGGCCGGCGAGGCGTTGCCTGCGCAGAACGCATTGCCGCCCATCAGGACGATGCCTGCCAGATTCAGCGCGAGGTCGGGTTCTGCCTGGAGGGCCCGAGCGATGTTGGTGAGCGGGCCGATCGGCACCAGCGTGATCTCGCCAGGTGATCTCATCACCGTCTCGATGATCAGTTCGACCGCGTTCTCGGCGACAGCGGTGGTGGTCGGCGGGTCGAGAGGTGCATCACCCTGGCCGTTCTCGGCGTGCACGAAGTCGGCGGGTCCACGGAACGACATCGCCAGAGGCCCATGCGCGCCTTCGGCCACCGGGATGTCGGTTCGTCCCGCGATCTCGAGCAGCCGCAATGCGTTCTCGGTGCACGTGGTCGTGTAGGTGTTGCCGAACACCGTGGTCAGGGCGACGATCTCGAGCTCCGGCGATGCCAGCGCGAAGAAGATCGCCATCGCGTCGTCGATGCCGGGATCCGTGTCGATGATGATGCGCCGAGCCATGCCGGGCCGACCGTACCTGTCGAGTGACATCGTGGGTCGAACGGGAGGAACTCTCGAATGCAGAGACTTCCTTGACTTGACCCATCGGACGCAGAGTCCTACGTTTGCCCCATGTTGTCGGACGCCGCGTCCGATGTCTGGGCGGCCCAGTTTCACTGGGGGAGGCACGAATGGTCGAGTTCCATGGTGAGTCGCGTGTACTCGCGGTGGCCGGTGGGGTGACGGGGGCATCGACGTCCCTGCCCGACCGCCCGGCGGGCGACCTGGCGCGTTCGACACCGGCTCGGCGGTTGTCGGAACGCCGTCAGCCTGCTCCTGCGGCACCTGGCGAACCATGGCACTTCGTGGTCAACGGCAGGTCCCGCCTGGTGCGCGTCACCGTGGTGATCCCCGCCCGGAACGAGGCGGCCAACCTTCCCGCACTCTTGCGTTCGCTTCCCGCTGTCTATGAACTGATCCTGGTCGACGGGCACTCCGTCGACGGCAGCATCGAGATCGCGAGGCGAGTACGTCCGGAGATCCGAGTGCTGCGCCAGCACAGCCGCGGCAAGGGTGGTGCGATGTGCGAGGGATTGTCTGCGGCGACGGGCGATGTCACCGTGTTCATCGACGCGGACGGCTCGAACGAGACAGATGAGGTGGAGCGATTCGTCAGCGCACTCGTGCAGGGCGCAGATCTCGCCAAAGGTTCTCGATTCCTGCAACGAGGTGGGTCACAAGACATCACGGGGATTCGCCGCCTCGGCAATGCCGCCATACGCACATGGGTCAACCGGTGGTACGGCACCCGCTTCACCGACGTGGCCTATGGCTTCAACGCTCTGTGGACCCATCACCGCGACGTCTTGCAGTTGGACTGCACGGGCTTCGAGATCGAGACCCTGTTGAACATTCGGGCTGCTCGGGCTCGGTTGGAGATCCAGGAGGTGCCGAGCTTCGAGGGTCGTCGGGCGATCGGGCACACCAATCTGCACGCCGTCCGCGATGGGATCCGGATCGCTGCGGTGCTGATCCGCGAACTGGCCGACGCGCATGTGAACGGCAAGTGGATCCAACCCCCCGTCGACGCCGCGGACGCGACCGCCTCGTGAACTCGACGCCGACTGGCGACGCGGTGAGTGTCATCGTGTGCACCTACACCGCAGACCGCCTGGACGACCTCGAGCGCTGCCTGGCTGCGCTCGCGGCGCAGACCCGGCCGGCCGACGAGATCGTGGTCGTGGTCGATCACGACGAGGCCCTGCTCCGGCACCTCGAGGGTCGGGCCGACATCGTCATTGGGAACCTCGGCCAGCGAGGTCTCTCCGCCGCACGCAACACGGGCGTCGACATCGCCCGGGGACGGATCGTGGTGTTCCTCGACGACGACGCGGTCCCGTCGCCCGACTGGCTCGCCGAGCTGGTGGTGCCCTTCATCGATGATGACATCGTCGCGGTCGGCGGCCGGATCGACCCGGGCTGGCCGGCTGACCGCCCCTGGTGGTTCCCGCAACACCTCGACTGGACGGTCGGCTGCACGATCCCATCGATGCCGGCAGGCGGCGGTGACATCCGCAACGTGTTCGGCGCCAGCGCCGCGTTTCGACGGGACGCACTGGTCGCGATCGGTGGGTTCGCCGAAGCACTCGGGCGCACCGGAGCGAACGCGGCCGGATGCGAGGAGACCGACGTGTGCATTCGACTGCGCGAGGCGCGGCCGACCGCCCGCGTCGTGTACGCGCCGGCGTCGGTCGTCGTGCACCGCGTCACGGACGATCGAGCGACGGTTCGTTACGTGCTCCGTCGCTGTCTGGCCGAGGGCCGTTCGAAGGCCGTGCTCAGCTCGCGCGTCGGTGCCGCAGACGCGATGTCCGAGGAGCGCTCGTATCTGAAGCGGTTGGGCGCAGCGGTCGGGCACGACCTGGTGGGTGGCGTGCGGCGACCCCGTCGTCTGGTCCGCGCCGCCGTGCTCACCGCCGGCACCGGTGCCGCCGCCGTCGGATACGTCGAGGGCCGGTTCGCACACAGTGTGCGTGGCCGGGCCAGGAGTGCTGCCGGGTGATGGTCGAGTCCACCGCACCTGCGGCGGTCGGAATCCCGTTCGATACGACCGCAGACGGCGAGCGAGCCCTGCTGCCGCGGCGCGTGGCCGAAGGGTGCGCCGCGCTCGCCGCCCTCACCGCTCTGGCGCTGACGGCGGGGTACGGCGTCCTCCAGGCATCGATGCTCGGTGTGTGCATCCTCGTCTTCCCGGGCGTCTTCGTCGCGAGGAAGGCCAGCGCACTCGGACCCGCAGCAGTGATCGCGCTGGTGTTGTCGGTGAGCCTGACGGCGTGGATGGTGGTGGCCCACGTGCTGCTCACCTTCGAGTGGTGGCGACCTCGCGTCGCCGCAGTGGTCACGTTGGTCGTGTGTTCGGCGGTCGGAACACGCATCGCGTGGCGTGCCGCCACCGCCGCGGCGCAGGCGTGCCTCATCGTCGATCGACCATCCCGTGCCGGTCACCTCGTCGATCGGACATCGCTCGTGCGCATCGGTGTCCTCGCCGTGGCGGTCGGTCTGTGGTGGTTTGCGCTCGGCGACGTCGACGTCGCCGGCGTCGGTCACTGGGGGCTCGTGACGCAACTGCCCTTGGCGTGGTTCCTCGCCCTCGCCCTCGCCGTCGGCGTGGCCGCGGCGGCTGCGGCCGATCCGAGGTCGGTGACCGTCGTCTACGCGGCGGGGCTCGGCACCGTGCTCACCATCGTCTACGGCACGCTGCCCATGCTCGTGTCGACCGCTCGGTACCCATGGGCCTACAAGCACATCGGCGTCATCCGCTTGCTGTCGGACACGGGCCAGCTGCACTCGCAGGTCGACATCTACAACAACTTCTCGGGCTTCTTCGGGCTCGGTGCTTTGGTGCGCAGCGCGACAGGCGTCGATCCCACTTCCTACGCCGCGTGGGCGCAACTCGTCGCCGAGGCTGCGGTGGCGTCAGCGGTGATCGCGCTCGTCGCCACGATCGTGGGAAGCCGTCGCGCCGGTCGAGTGGCCGGCGTGTTGTACGTGGCGGCGAACTGGGTCGGGCAGAACTACTTCGCGCCACAGGCTCTCGGGTCGCTGCTCGCCCTCACGGTGCTCACGTTCGCATGGGCCTGGTTCGCCACGGGCACCACTCGGGCGCTGCCGTTGATCGGTCGGTTGGTCGGAACCATCGCTCCGGTCGAGCGAACGTCGGACATGGCAGCCACCAGGCCGCCGCCCGGTGCCCGTCTGCTCGTCGGCTTCGTCTTCCTCGGGCTGATGATGACGCATCCGCTGACGCCGACCGTCGTGTGCGGAGCGCTCGCTGCAGCCGTCGTGGTTGGTTGGGTGCGCGATCGCCGGCTCCTCCTGCTGCTCGGTCTCGTTGCCATCGGCTGGCTCGTGCGGTGCGCGCCGTACTTCGCCGCGCAGGACTTCGATCTCGGGTTCGGAGGCGACCCAGGCGCGAACGCCGCCGGCAACCTCGACTACAGCGCGGCCCCACGGGCCGTGGTGCTCGTCGGTGTCCTCACTCGGGCGTTCTCGGTGGGCCTGTGGGCCACCGCGCTCGGGGCTGCGCTGTACTGCGTGTGGGCACGGCGCCGGCCGGGCGGCCTGCTGCTCGTCGCCGCCGTCCCGTTCGGCATCCCGCTGGTCCAGTCGTACGGCGGTGAAGCCATCTACCGGGTCTACCTGTACTCACTGCCGCTCGTCACCGGTCTCGTCGCGTCGGCGATCGTGGCCTGGGGCCCGCGTCGCGCCATCGACGTGGTGGCCTGGCAGCGTCGCCTCGCGGTCGGGATGTCGGTGTTGCTGCTGCCGGGGTTCCTCGTGGCGCACTTCGGCCGCGAGGAGGTCAACCAGGTCTCCGAGTCGGAGGTGGCGATGGAGGAATGGATCGCACGTTCCATCCCTCGGCCGGCGCTGCTGGCGCAGTTCGGCGACAACTATCCCGCGCACGCCACCGCTGCGTATCCCGAGTTCATGATCAGCGACACCTACACGCCGCAGATCACCACGTTCCTCGGTCCGCGTCGGGTCGCGCCAACATCAGCAGAGCTCGACCCCGTCGCCGACGACCTCGTCGCCCTCACCTCCGACCGCGTCTACGTGGTCGTCGCGCCGGGCATGGTGCGCAGCGCCGTCGCGAACGCGCTCCTGCCGGTGGCGTCCACCGCCGAGGCCGTGGCACTTCTGACGCGCAACCCCCGTTTCACCGTCGTCCATCGGATCGACGACACCTGGCTCCTGGAGGTCCAGCGATGACCGAACGTCTCTCTCCGCGTCGTGTCGACGTCTCGAGCGGTCCACTGACCGTCGGATGTCTCGAGCTGAGCACGGGCGACTTCCGCCCCGTGATCGACGGAGCCCCACGTCACGACCGCGCCTTCGTGTTGCTGCACTCCGAGGGCTGGCCCGTCGGCGTGGAGGTGCTCCCCCTCATCGACGGTGAGCCACCGGAGCACGTCGCCAGCGAGCTCTCCGGCGAGATCGCACGAGACGCTTCGGAGCGTGCCACCCACATCGAGGGCGTCTCGGTCGTGCTGTGCACCCGCGACCGCGCAGAGCTCGCCACACGTGCCGTGGCGCGCCTGCTGCAGCTCGAGACACCGGTTCCGGTGGAACTGGTCGTCGTCGACAACGCACCCACGTCCGACGCGACGCGTCGCGCGATGGCCGAGTTCGGCGACAAG
>JAYUSX010000514.1:0-6502 GCA_043755475.1 Actinomycetota bacterium | reverse complement strand
CCCCTGCCGGTCAACCTGGCCGTCTCGCTGCACGCAGCCAACGACCAGCTGCGCAACACACTCGTGCCGATGAACAAGCGCTACCCGCTCGAGCAGCTGATGGCCGCGTGCGCCGACTACCTGGCGGTGAAGGGCCGCCGGATCAGCTTCGAGTGGGCCCTGATCGAGGGGGTGAACGATCGCGACAGCGACGCGTTCGAGCTCGCCGCCCTGTGCCGGCGCTTCAGCCTGGCGGCTCATGTGAACCTGATCCCGCTCAACCCGACCCCTGGTTGGCCCACGATCGGCAGCAGCGCGAAGCGTGTGCAGCAGTTCCGCGATCTGCTGGAGGCACGCGGTGTCAACGCGACCGTTCGACGCAATCGCGGCACCGATATCGACGCCGCCTGCGGTCAGCTGGCTGCGGGCCAGCCGGTCGAGATCAGGACTCGAGGTACTTCGGGTTCGCCACGCTGAGCTTGTCGCGCACGCTGGCCCACACGAGCTCGCGAACCTCGGGCAGACGATCGTCGAGATCGCCACGGCGAATGCGAGCCGCCAGATCGGCGTCATCCGTGCTGCCGAGCACGTCGAGCCGGGCTCGGTGCGCCATCGCCTGACCGGCGCCCGCTGCCAGCTCTCGCTCCACCATGGCCAACACGTTCACCGCGACGCGAGCGTGGAACTGCAGGCGGCCGGTCGTGCCGGGCATCACGTCGCGCTCGAGCCATTCCCGTACCGATTCGATGAGCTCTGCGCTGGTGGGCATGTCGTGAGGGATCACCAGCGGCCCTCCAGCGCCAGGAACAGGTCGTGTTCGTTCTCGCACACGCGCCGACCGATCGCAGCCAACTCGTGGCTGCGCGACGCGCCACTGGTGTGAGCGCTGCACTGCAGGATGCACATGATCCCCCACTTCAAGGTGCCCAGCACCTCCCACCACAGCGCCGCAGCGGGGTCGACATGATCGCCGCCGGCCGCCTCGTACGCGGCGAACAACTCCTCGTAGTCGCCGACGCCCGCCACCGGCTTCGTCGAGCCGAACCGCCACGCCTTCACGCACAGCCAACCGAGGTCCTCCATCGGGTCGCCGAGATGGGCGAGCTCCCAGTCGAGCACCGCCCGCAGGCCGTCGGGTCCGACGATCACGTTGCCGAGCCGGAAGTCGCCGTGCACGATCGTGCGTCGCGGCGATGACGGGCGATGCTGTTCGAGCCAGCGAAACGCGAGCTCGAACGTGGGATGAGCCTGGCCCAACGTGTCGAGCAGGTCGCGGTAGTAGGTGATCTGGTCGTTCTCGACCAGACCCCGAGCGGTGTCGACATCGATCGCGTGCAACTGGGCAAGCGCCGCGCCGAGCTGCGCGGGCAACGCCGACCGGGCATTGGTGTACTCATCGTCGCGCAAGATCTTGCGCGCGATCGTCTCGCCGTCGACGGCCGTCATCACCATGAACGAGGCCCCGAGAGGCGAGTCGTCGCCCGTGCCCGCGGCGATCACGTCGGCGACCGGCATACCTGCAGCCCCGGCAGCGCGCACCACCGAGGCTTCCACGCCCATGTCGCGACCGTCGCCGCTGCGTTGCCGTTGCAGGATCAACGGTCGACCGTCGGCGACGAACCGCCAGGTCTCCCGCGATGCACCGCCCGACAACCGCACCAGGTCGGTGACGGCCCTGGCTCCGAGTGCGATCTCGAGTTGTGCGGCAAGGCCCGCCGTCGTCTCGCTCATCAGCAGTGAGCGAGAACCGTTGCGTACGGATTCACCGGGGCACCGCCGCCTGGATGGATCTGGAAGTGCAGATGCGGGGTCGAGAACTTGGCATTGCCGGTGTCGCCCACATAGCCGATGACCGTACCCGCCGTGACTTGGCCGAGCGTCTCCCAGCTGTCGAGGTGGGCGTAGTAGTACTTGTTGCCGTCGGCCCCGAACAACTGCACGGTGTTGCCGCCGAGCACGTTCACCTTCGACTGGGCGAAACCATCGACGACCGCCACGAGCGGCACTCCGCGGTTCGCGATCATGTCGACGCCCTGATGGGATCTGCCGCCGCTGCGGGGCGCTCCCCAGGTGTCACCGAATGCGCTCACGCCTTGCACCGGGCACACCCACCCCGGCCCGGCGAGATCGCCTGCAGCGCCACCAGGTCGAGCACCCGCACCGGTGTTGCCGGTGAGGCCACCACCGGTGCCGCCGGTGGACTTGTTCGTCGTGCCGGCATCGTCGATGTCGCCATCGCCCACGGCAAGCGGGTCGTCCGGAGCGTTCGACCCGAGCTGGCTCTTGGAACCGATGGAGTCGGCTGCGGCGGCCTCGGCACGCAGTTGGTCGGCCGCTGCGCCCTCTTGACGGCGCCGCTCGGCCTCTTCGGCCGCCAGCGCCTTCTTGATCGCCTCGTCCTTCAGCCGACCGGCTTCCACGTCCTTCAGCCGTTCCACCTCGGCCAGAGCGTCCTCGCGGCGGCGATCGAGTTCGTCGCGGGCAGCTTCACCGTCGGCCTCCGCCTGTTCGAGTTCTGCCTGCTTGTCGTCCAACTCCGAGTTGAGCGCGTCGAAGTCGTCGAAGTCCTCGGCCGACGTCTCGTTGATCACGTCGATCAGCACCGCGACCTGTGCCTGCTCGCCCGCCGACCGGAAGCCCGTGAGCAGGGGCAACGAGTCGGTGCCGCTGCGGGTGAACCGGTTGATCGCCACCTGCTCGACCGTCTTGCGCAACGCTTCGATCTGAGCCTGCAGCACGGCGATGTCTGCCTTCAGCGCCTGCTGCGCGAGCTCGAGCCGGTCGAGGTCGCTCTCGGCCTGGAACAGCGCGTCGGCCGCAGCGTTGGCGCGCTCGCGCGCGTCGGCGATCTCGACGGCTGCCCGCCGAGCGGCATCGTCGGATTCGTCGGCTCGTACAGGCGTGGACGGCACCGCTGAGAACAGCAGCGCCATCCCCGCCAGGATCGCCCAGAGTGCACGCATGTGCACGGAACGCTACCTCCGTCCCCTGCTCCACCACGGTCACCGGCCCCCGGGGCGCGTTTCTTGACGAACTCAAGACGAATCACCCGCGACCATCCGAGGCCCGTAGCGTCGCACCTGTGACCGCTCGTCTCGTCTCCCCCACGTCGTCGCCGCCCGTCCTCGAACTGCGCGGGATCTCCTTCGTCCGCGACGAGCGGGTGATCCTCGCGCCGCTCGATTGGACGGTCACGTCTGAGCAACGCTGGCTGGTGCTGGGCGCCAACGGATCGGGAAAGACGACGCTGGTCCGCATCGCGGCGATGTACGAGCACCCTTCGTCGGGCGATGTCACCGTGTTGGGAGAACGCCTCGGCTCCACCGACGTCCGGGTGCTGCGGCGACGGATCGGCTACTCATCGGCCGCGATCGCCGCTCAGATCCGCCCCGAGCTGACCAGTGCCGAGGTGGTGATGACCGCCAAGTTCGCGGCGCTCGAACCATGGTGGCATCGCTACGACGCCGCCGATCGGGCGCGGGCGCTCGATTGCCTCGTGCAGATGCAGGTCGGAGATCTCGCCGATCGTTCGCTCGGCACGCTGTCGTCGGGCGAGCAGCAGCGCGTGCTGCTGGCGCGCACGCTGATGACCGACCCTGGGCTGTTGCTGCTCGACGAGCCGAGTGCCCGCCTCGACCTCGGCGGTCGTGAGCAGTTGGTCGCCGCGCTCGCCGAACTGACCGGCAACGCCGACGCTGCTCCACTGGTGTTGGTCACCCATCATCTCGACGAGGTCCCCACGGGGATGACCCACGTGATGATGTTGCGCCAGGGCCAGGTGGTGGCCCGCGGCCCGATCGAGGACTCCCTCACCGCCGAGACCCTCAGCGAGTGCTTCGAGATGCCGCTCCAACTCGAACGACGACGCGATGGCCGGTGGTCGGCCTGGGCCGAACGCTGATCGCCCGCGCTCGCCCCTCCGCCTGCCCTCCCCCGGCCACATACGGCTCGAGGTCTCGGAGCGCGGCGATCACGGGCGCAGGTCGGCGACCAACCCCAGCAGTCGCTCACGGCCGGCGACGATCTGCTCGGCCAACACCCGCTCCATCACGCCTCCGGTCCACAAGGCACCGCCGTAGTGGAGCACCATCTCCAACCGGCTGCCGCCGGCATGTTCGGTCACCGTGGCGTCGAGCAACCAGGGAGCATGTTGGCGACCATCGAGTTCCACTCGTTCGAAGCGCACATGGGCGGCTGCCGCCTCGTGCACGGTCCGCTCCATCCGCAGCCGCTTCGACCTGGCGAAGGGTCCGAGTCGGGCGCGCAGTTCCACTTCCCACGCAGGTCGGCCGTCGTGGGTGGGCGAGGTGATCGAGACCCGATGAGCGAGCGGCATCCACTGGGGATACTCGGTGAGCTCGTCGATCAGGCCGAACAGGCGAGCGGGCTCGCATGGCGCATCGAGATGAGCGGTGACGTCCACGAGGGCAGTATCGCCGGAGAAGCGGTCGCTCAGGCGCCGTCGGCAGTGACGCCACGAAAGGCACGAGACAACAGGCGACCGCGCGCCTTCAACAGACCGGACAGGTCGTCGTTCTGGTCGAAACGCGGTTGCCACGGCAGCACGTCCGCCTCAGGCTCAGGTTCGATCTCCGCCTCAGGCTCGGGTTCGGGCTCGGTTGCGGTGTCCAGTTCGGGCGCGGTCTCCTGCTCGGGTTCGAGCTCGATCTCGGGTTCGGGCTCGGTTGCGGTCTCCAGTTCGGGCGCGGTCTCCTGCTCGGGCTCGACGGCCGGGGGCGACTCCTCATCGGCGACGGTCGACGTCGCGGGGTCGGCGATGAGAGCGGTCATCGACTCGAGCGGCGACGGGCTCACCTCGGTGATCTCTCCGACGGGTGCCTCGCCGGCGCCGACGTCGTCGAGGCTCAACTGCATCGCGGCCGTGCGCAGGACCTCCAGCGTCTTGTCCGGTCGTGGGCCACGGTGGCGTGGCCGGACCATGCCGTCGGTCAGATCGTGCATGCTCGAGGCCGTGAACAGACGCGGCAGGGGCTCGCGACGGTCGTCGAGCATCCACCCCAGCGGCACCACCATCGCGTTCGCATGACGTCGGCACAGCCCACCCGAGCGCGGTCCTTGCTGCGCTTCATCGAAGGTGTCGAGCCACACCACGAGCGACTCGGCATCGAAGCCGTAGGCCACGTCGGCCGGCGCCGAGCACCCCGGGCGTTCGCAGAGACGTGGCATCGCCGGAAACGGTACTTCACCCCAGTTCAGCTGGGGTGGAATGCCAGCTGGCCGGCCTCGGCTCAGGTGCTCGCCGTGCGGAACTGATTGCGACCTTCGCGTTTGGCGCGATACAGCGCATCATCAGCGGCACCCACGAGCGTCTCGGGCGTGCGAGCGCTGAGCGGGTACTCGGCGATGCCGATCGACGTGGTCTGCAGGTGGTCGGGCGGCAATGCCGGCGCGCAGGCCTCGACGCACCGAGCGAGCAACCGCTCGGCCAGCGAGATCGCACCGCGGGTGTCGCACGATGGGCAGATCACCAGGAATTCCTCGCCACCCCAACGGATCACGGTGTCGTGACCGCGAACCGACGCACGCAACAGGCCGGCAAACGCTGCGAGCACGCCGTCGCCGACATCGTGGCCGTGCCGATCGTTCACCTGCTTGAAGTGATCGAGATCGCAGAGCAGCACCGACATCGGCTCGCCCGTCGTGTCGGACATCTGGCGCGCCTGGGCCAGGGCCTTGCTGGCCCGCCGACGGTTGCCCACACCGGTGAGCTGATCGGTGTCGGCTTCCGCCGCAAGTCTGAGGTTCTGCTCGATCCGCTCGAGCCCCATGGCCAGGGCGGCCAGGAGCTCGTCGAGGCGAGCGATCTGGTCGGCGGCCGGGTGGTCGACGTAGCCGATGTCGAGCGCCACCGTCAGATGTTCGTCGACCACGAACTGCCGCTCGATCTGGTGGGCGCCGATGCGGCCCGACTCGGCGTGCAGCGAGCCAGCGAGTCGAGCTGCCGTCGCCGACATCGAAGCACCCATCACTCCCGGCAGGCTCGCGAAGGCTGCAGCGATCTCTTCGAGCTCTGCGACGTTCCAGTGTTCGTCGAGCGCGGCGACCACGCGAAGCGCCTTGGCAGCAGCAGCACGGCGCCGGAGCTGTTCGCTCTCGACGACGCGGGCGAGCCCGGTCGCGATCTGCCCGGCGACCTCGTCGAGAAAGCCGGCTGAACGCAACGCGGCCGGCACGTCCGGAGCATGCAGCGTGCCCGTGGCGACGTGGTCGACGGCGAAGACCGCAGTGTTGGGCTGGCCGACCAACGTGTCGTGCTTGAGCGCCAGGTCGGAGTCGAGCCCCACCGCGGCGCCGATGCGCGGCAGACCTTCGGGATCGATGCCGATCAGACAGCTCTCGATCGGGGCGTGCTGGGTGAGGACATCGACCACGGCCTGCGCATAGGTCAACAAGTCGAGGTCGGCCGCGACAAGGTTCGAGAGCTCGAGCTTCACCGACGTGGTGAGGAAGCCCACCAGGAACTCGTTGTGGTCGCCCGCCCGCAACTGCGCAACGGCGTCGG
>JAYUSX010000513.1:0-17135 GCA_043755475.1 Actinomycetota bacterium | reverse complement strand
CCACGACCCCACCCGGCAAGGCACATGAACCCGTCAGCCGCGTACAACTTGCGACGCTCGATCTCCACCATCCGATGAATCAACAACCCCTCGGTACGACGACGATCCAACTCACCCAACCGACACGAGGACAACAACTCCGCATCCGCGATATCACCGAGATCGGTGAACTCCTCAGCCCCCGGTGGATCCGCGACCGACATCGGTGGACACGTGTCTGCGTTCATGGTTCAACCCCTTTCCCCCCAACGGGGAAACAACGACCCAATGTGAGGAACCCGCGAAGGGTCCGATGGTTCGTCCCGGGGGAACACGGAACACCCATCACCCTACGCCGGGGGTGTCACACGGCTCCGGAGATCGAACCCGTCCGCGGATGCCGCCCAACGTCGCAGCTGGGTACCTAGCATGTGGGCCGAATCGTCATGGCCGCTTCCTCACGCCCCGTCCCGCCGCGCCGCCGGATCAGCCGGCGTCGATACATGGTTCGCCGTCTCGGCGCGCTGGTGGTGCTCGCCGTGGTCGCGATCGGGGTCATCCGAGCTGCCGACGCTCTGGTCGGCAGCGAGCGCACCACCGCGGAAGCGAACACCCCTGGCGGCACTGTTCCGGCTGACGACACCCCTGCGGCGACCGCGGGGGTCGATTCGTCCGGCACGGCCGAGCCCGGACCCGCGGTCGACCCGACCGCATCTGTGCCGGCGAACGGCAGTGTGACCCCGGTGCCGAGCTCCCTTCCCGACGCTGCACCGTCGTCCGGAGTGCCATCGGCGGGCGACCCCGCGCTCGTGCTGATCGCGGGTGACTCCGATGCAGGAACGTTCGGTCCGTACCTCGACACGCTGATGGGTGACACCGGTGTGGTCAGGACCCAGCTCGACTACAAGGTCTCGTCGGGTTTGGCTCGCCCTGACTTCTTCGATTGGCCCAATCACTTCCGGGAGATCGTGCCCCAAGTGAACCCGGACATCGTCGTGGTCACCTTCGGTGGCAACGACCCTCAAGGTCTCACCGATGGTGTGAAGGCCGATGGCTCGCCGAACTTCATCGTGGGAGAGCCGTCCGGGGAGGGAGATGAAGAGTGGCGCGCCGAGTACGGGCGCCGCGTCGGCGACGTCATGGACTACCTGTCGTCGGAGGGTCGCACACTCGTCTGGGTCGGGATCCCCAACGATGACAGTGCTGACGTCACCTTGAGACTCCGTGTGCAGGACGAAGTGGTGCGGGCCGAAGCAGCGAAGCGTCCCCAGGTGAAGTTCGTCGATACGTGGGCACGCTTCTCCGGACGAGAGGGCGGATGGGCCGAGTTCGTCATCGACCCACGTGACAACCAGGCCAAGGACGTCCGCGCCGAGGACGGCTTCCACTTGAACACGCCCGGGGCCGAGATCCTCGCGCTCGACATCGCCGATGTCATCGTGGCCGACCTGCGAGCGCGCGGCGCCGCGATCTGACTGCTGAGCCGTCCGGCCCATCGCGGAGCGCGCGCCCGCACCACGGGACGTGGTGTGCCTACGCTTCGCTCATGGCAGTGCGGGTGCGGAGAGGTCATGCGGAAGGCTCGACGAGTCGTACGCGGGCGATGACGATCTTCGCACCTGCGCTGCTCGATCGTTCGACGGCGACGCGTGCGCCTGTCCGCAGCCGGCGGCGTGTCGCCACCGCGGTGCAGAAGGCCATGGTCTGGCCGGTCTTCGTGCTCGCCGGCATCGCGATCGGTGCCGGCTCTGTCGGCGCTGCCGCCGTCGCCGACCAGTGCGTCGACGAGACGTATCGCTGGGGCGGCGACGTCGAGCTGGGTGGTTCCTCGCCGTCGTCGGTGGTCTCGTACGACACCGGCGTCGATGTGCCGGCATCGAGTGGGGCGACGCTCAGCGTCGTGGGTGTCTCGGCAGACGGACTCGATGCAGATGGCATCGCGCACGCGCTCGTCGTTCACGTCGGAGGCATGCGCGCCACCGCCGGTGCAGCGATCGCAGGTGGGCGAGTGGTGGTGAGCGCACCGTCTCCTGACGTCGACCCGCTCGTCGGGTCGCTGCGGATCGTGGGAGTGACCGTGGTGGTGCGCCGGTGTGCAGTGGTCGCCAGCGCTGCGGTGGCCCCTGTGGTCGCGGTGGTCGCGGTGGTGGCCTCGACGTCGACCGCGCCTCCGGCGTCGACCGCGCCCCAGGCACCGACCGCACGTGGCGACACCAGTTCGTCCAGGGTGTCGTTGCCTGCGACCGGCTCGGATGAACAGCGTCACGCCCTCGTCGGAGCGTTGGCTCTCGGCGCCGGGGCCGGGCTGGTGTCGGCGGGCCGCCGCAGCTCGCGTGCGACCTGACGCGACCGGGACGTCACCAACGCGTCAGCGTCATTGCTGCCGGCCCCGGGCTTGGATCGCCGCTCGGCGCGCTTCGACTTGTGTGGGGTCGAACATCGCCTTCCGCCACGCCTTGGAGTCGCGGGCCTCGGTCTCCCACCCGGCAGGCTCGGCGCTGATCTCGGCATACGTGCTTCGGATCTGGCGCACGCCTGGCTGGTCGTTGCCGATGATGTCGGACGCCAGCTTGCGAGTGAACGGGATCAACTCCTCGTGGCTCACCACGTGGTTCACGAGACCCCACTGCAGCGCCTCGTCGGCGACCATGAAGTTCCCCGTGAAGCTCATCTCGCGGGCGCGTCGCACCCCGATCGCCTGAGGAAGCAGCACGGTCAGGCCCCAACCGGGCATCACGCCGACTCGGGAATGCGTGTCACCGAACTTGGCGTGCTCCGACGCGACCAGGAAGTCGCAGTTCAGAGCGAGCTCGAAGCCTCCGGTGATCGCGACGCCGTTGATGGCTCCGATGAGCGGCTTGCGTACGCTCGGGAAGGGCCCGCGCACCCCCGACGCGTTCGGCGTTCCGTCGGCACCCGAGCCTCCGAGGTTGCCGCCGGTGGAGCCGAGCTCCTTGAGATCGAGGCCGGCACAGAACGCGGGGTCGGAGCCGGTGAGGATCAAGACGTCCACATCGTCGCGTTCGTCGGCCTCGCGCATCAACGTGGGAAGGAGTTGGAGCACGTGGCTCGACAGTGCATTGCGGGCTGCTGGCCGGTTGAGCGTGATGGTGGCGATGCGTTCGCTCACATCGAGCAGGACGACATCCGCCGATCCGTCCGTGGCGGGGGTGACGGTGGTGTTCGACATGCGGCGAGTCTGTCAGCCCGCCGACTGCGCCATGCGAGTCAGGACTCGTCGTCGGCCGGCAGGAACTCGAGCTTCAGGTCGCCGAGCTTCACGAGCATGGCCGCGATCCACCCGCCGAGCGCCCCGAAGTGATCGTCGAGCAGCGTGCTCGCTCCATCGGCGAGGGTCTGTTCGGCGAGTTCGTACAAGCCTTCGTAGGTGACTTCGATCGCGTACTCGGCGCGGGGACCGCCCTCCGCGGCTTGGTCGTCCGGCTCGACCGGGTCGACGTATGCGATCTCGATCGTCGTGCCGGCGCGCTCGAGGCGACCGTCTCCGATCAACGGGCTCGTCTCGACGGCCACCTGGTCGACGATGGAGCGCTCGGGCTGTTGGCGCAGCCGCTGGACGCGGAACACGATCTCCATCTCGATCGCCGGCAGTTGCTCGAGGACCTCGTCGACGTACCAGCGCCGGTACGACGTCTGGCTCCACGTCGGCCAGTCGAAGTTGACGTGGGCGACCACACGTGGCGGCTGTCCTTCGCCCGGGAGGCCGTAGCTGGTCTCCCAGCTGAGATCGCCGAGCAACACATCGACCTGGAAGTGCTCGTCGAAGGCTTGGCGTTCGAGGAAGGTGGCCTCGAACGCGTCGCGCAACGCGCCGATGGCATCGGTGAACACGTGGTCGAGCATGCGAGTCGACGCTAGCCATCTCGCGGGTGGTTCCTCGCCCGAATCCGTCGCCGCTCGGTCGGGACGCGGCATGACACAATCGTCGTCATGTCACTCGTCCTCACCGACATCGTCCCCGCCGACCCCGCCCAGCCCGACGGCAGCGCCTACGCCGTGCTCACCCTCGACAACCCGGGTGAACGCAACACGTTGACGGCCCCGATGGTGGCCGAGATCGTGGAGGCGATGGACGCAATCGAGGCCGATCAGCGAATCGGTGCGCTCGTGGTCACCGGGACAGCACCGGCGTTCTGCGCGGGCGCAAACCTTGGCAACCTGGCCGAGGCCACCGAGGAGAGCCTGGGGGCGATCTACGAGGGCTTTCTCCGCATCGCTCGAAGCGAGTTGCCCACGATCGCGGCAGTGAACGGCGCCGCGGTCGGCGCCGGGATGAATCTGGCGCTCGGATGCGACCTTCGTGTGGCCGCCCGTCGTGCGAAGTTCGACACGCGCTTCTTGCAGATCGGCATTCACCCCGGCGGTGGGCACACGTGGATGTTGCGGCGCATCGTCGGCCCCCAAGCCACGTTCGCCGGCGTGGTCTTCGGTGAGGTCATGGACGGGGCAGAAGCCGAGCGAGTCGGTCTCGTGCACCGGTGTGTCGACGACGATCAGCTGTTGACCGTCGCCGGAGCCATGGCCGCTCGCGCTGCGCTCGCTCCACGAGAACTGGTGATCGAGGTCAAGAAGACGATTCAGGCGATGGCCGACATCGACACACATCCGGCTGCGGTGAAGCGCGAGCTCGACCCGCAGGTGTGGAGCACCCGTCAACCGTGGTTCGCCGAGCGTCTGGCCCTGCTCCAGCAGAAGATCTCGTCGAAGTAGCCACACCCAACGGACACGGTGGATGCCGATCGATCGTCGATCCTGCGCACGATCTGCCTCGTGCCGTGGCCACGGAGTCGGCTCGGCGGCCACGCTGGGTGACGCGAAGCGCACACGATTGTTACCAAAGGTCACTTCCCCGGCGACGTGATGAGGCGTAGTGTCGAATCACGGGAAGCTCTTTCACCCGTACATTCCGAGACACAACGGAGGTACAGATGAGCCAACGCCATCGCAGCCAGGACGTGGCACCGCCACCGAAGATGGATCTGCGGGCACACGCCCACAACGAGCGGCATCGCATCAACAGCGAATTGCACGCCGTGGCGACCCAGGTGAGCGCCGGGTACGAACCCGAAGACGTTCACGAGCCAGGTCGAGCCTGGGTGCCCGAGCACCATCACGACGCTGAGAAGGCAAAGGCCCAGGCCGGCAAGACCGGGGTCCCGAAGCACTGGAAGATGAAGATGTGGAAGCGACGCACGACCGTGCGTCGGGCCAGGGCCGAGGCGTTCCGACTCGCCGGCGAGTAGCCGCCGTCACCCTCGTCAGCTTTGACGGCTTCGTCGGTTTCGACGGCTCTGCCGAGCCGCGTCGATCCTCACGCGATCCAGGCATCCGACAGTTCGGCGCGCCGCCGAACCCATTCCTCCGCGGTGATCGCAAAGCGCATGTGATCTTCCCACGTGCCGTTGATCTCGAGATAGCGGAGGGCGACGCCCTCTTCTCGAATGGCCAACTTCTCCATGACCCGTCGGCTGTTGGTGTTGCGCGGCACGATGCAGATCTCGAGCCGATGGAGGTGGAGTTCCTCGAACGCGAAGCGGGCGATCACCGCCACTCCTTCGGCGATGTAGCCGTGGCCGGCGCGGTCGCGGTCGATCCAGTAGCCGACGGTGCCACATTGGAGCGCGCCGCGCACGATGTTGTTGAGGTTGACCTCACCGGCGAAGGCGTTGTCGACGAACAGGGCGAATCCGTACGCGGTGCCTGCCTGCCGCTCGCGTTCGCGGGCTGCGCAGCGCGAGCTGAACGCATCGCGGGAGCGGGTCGGGTCGGCGACTCGCGTGGAGCGCAGCGGCTCCCACGGCAGGAGCCAGTCCTCGTTGCGGAGACGCACCTCCGACCACTGCGGGAAGTCCGCCGGGGCAAGCGGGCGCATCATCACCCGCTTGCCGTACAGCCGTAGGCCCGCGACGGAGGGCATCGACGGGTGGCCGAACGCACCGGATCCGGTCATGGCTGCACCGCGACCGACTCGATCTGCAACCGGCGCATGACCGCGACGACGGCACATGAACCGGCGACCACGCTGTCCACCAGCGCATGGTCGAGCCCAGGATTGAGCACCCGTTCGGCGCGGCGCTCGGTCACCAGCGTGCGGAAGACCTCCTCGGCTGCGGTTCGGCTGAAGGTGAACGGCAGCACCGCGGCGGCGCCTTGTTCCACTGCGACCATCGCCGTGACCTCGGCGCCGCTGATCGAGATGTCACCGCCGATGACGTCGGGATGGTCGCGGACGATGTCGTCGAGGTGATCGGCCACCCATCCGATGGCGTTGGTGAGCTCCTCCGGTCGAGGCGGATCGGTGGCCAGGCCGAACGAGAGCGAACGCACACCAACGGGCAGCGGCACCTCTCGTCCGTCGACGGTGACGACGATCTCGGTGTCGCCCACCAGCACATGGGCGTTCATGCCGCGCCGCCCCGGGAGCGGGTGCTGGCAGAGCGGGTGCTGTCAGCACGGATGACGGCAGCACGGTCGAGTTCGGCCGCGACCCACCTGCCGACGGGGTCGTCGCCTCCGGCGAGATGCCAGGCATAGTGGGCGTGCAGGCACTTCACACCGATGCGGGTACCTGCCACGCCACCCGATGGTCGCGGCCCGACATGGTCGGCGGGGATCAAGGCATCGCGCTCGATGGCGTAGCGGCGGTGGGCATCGGCGATCTGCTCCGGTGGGATCTGGCCCTCGGCGCGTCGCACGCCGCCCGACGACTCGAGCCGGCTGATCTCCAGCGCCTCCCGGTCTCCGACGAGCCAGTACCGGGTGGGCATCGGCGTTCCGTCGTCGAGCACCGGCATGTTCAAGAGCACCACAGGGTCGCCGTCGGCACGGCGGACCACGATCCGATATGCACCCTGTGGTTCGCGTCCCAGCAGGTGCTGCACCCGGGCGCGGTCGGCAGGCGAGGGTGCGGCATCGGTGACGATGCGGTGCGCGTCGGTGCCACGATCATTCACGAGCAGCCCGCGACCGGTGAGTCGGCGTTCGGCGCACAGGTCGCGATCACGATGCGGATGACGTCTCGGCCGCGTGGATCGGACTACTTGCGGAACCGGCGAAGCACCAGCATGAGCAGCACGAATCCGCCGAGCGCCGGCAGGAGTCGCTTCAGCACCGCGGTGCCTGCGAGACCGGAGAGCTCGATCGGTTCGTTGGCCGGGCCCTCGATCTTGCGAACGGACGGCCCCGTGGCGGTCGCCTGGGCCGTCGCCGTCTGTGTGGCTGCCGGCGCCGGCGTGCCGGTGTCCGATGACGGCGATGCGTCGGTTGCCGGCATGTCGGCGGAATCGGACGAGTCGGTGGTCGGTGCAGTCGCCGGCGTCTCACCGCTGGCGTCGAGCATCGTGTTGAGGTTGTGGGCGAACTGGGCCATCAGCTTCTTGCTGACGTCGCCCATGATCCCGCGGCCGAACTGGGCGACCTTCCCGGTGACTCGGAGGTCGGTCTCGACGACGCAGGTCGTGTGGACGTCGTCGACCGATCGAAGCGTCGCGGTGATCATCGCATCGGCGTTGCCCTTGCCGGTCGTGTCGCGACCGGCACCGTGCAGGACGGCCTTGTGGTTGTCGTCGTCACGCTCGACGAAGTGTGCTTCGCCCTTGAACTCGGTGGAGATCGCACCGAGCTTCACCTTCACCACACCGCGGTAGGTGTCGCCTTCGATCTCCTGGAGGTGCGCCCCGGGCATGCATGGTGCGATGCGTTCGAGATCGGTGAGGACCTTCCACGCATCGTCGATGGGACGGTGGATCACGAACTCGTTCAGGAGCTTTTCCATCGCTGCACATCCTCCAGGGTGTCGATATCGGCCGCGGTGCCGGCGCACGGCGTCTCGTACACCAGCTCCGGATGCTCGCGCATCAGGGTGCGGGCACCATCATCTCCCGAGATCGTGAGCAACGGCCACACGGACCGATGCAGCCGTACCGGATGGGGCCCGCGGCGACCATCATAGGAGGCGACGACGACGGGCCACTCGGCCGGCGCCGAGGCGATCGCCTGCCACGCTTCCGGCGTCACGCCTGGTTGGTCGCCGAGGCCAATCACGATGTGGTCTGCCCCGAGTCGACGGGCCGCGTCGATCCCGACGGCAATGGACCTCGATTGGCCCTCGGCCCACGCCGGGTTCGCCACGACCGTGACGAGCATCGCCAGCCGGGCCGGTAGATCGATGTCGGCCGCACCGGTGACGACCACGACCGGGCCGATGCCGCTCGCGACCGCGTGCTCGATCGCGTGTTCGACGAGCGGGCGCGACCCCAGCTCCGTCGTCACCTCGGTCGTGAGCTTGTGGTGCCCACCGCGAAAGCGAGAACCAGCTCCGGCAGCAAGGATCACAGCGACGTTGGACACGCTCGCACGCTAGGGCGAGTCGACGAGAGCGCAACGCTCCGGGCGGCCCCGCCGTCACGGCGTCCCGTTGCGCTCAGCCGCCTGCGATCGCTCGGCGCCAGCGCTCCAGCACGGCATGGTCGCCGGTGGTGATGCTGCGGTTCGGCCTGTTCCAGAGCGCGAGGAAGAGGTCGGAGGTGGTGCCGGTGACGGTCACGTCTGTCGGCGTGTCCTGCTGATCGGGGCCGTGCCGAGCCGGGTTCGCGGTCGATGTCCAGGTGAATGGCTGGTCGGTGCTGCGCAGCCGGATCGTGCTCTCGGGTACGGGAGCGCCGAAGTTGGCGGTCAGACCGGGCAGCAGATGGTCGAACGTCTCGCTCAGGTAGTCGTCGGCATGGGTCAGAGGATCAACGTCACCCGTCGCGTGCTGCGCGTCCCATCGGTGGACGCAGGTCTCGGACGCTTGACGTCGGGCCCATGCGCTGACCGATGCCTGATCGGTGACACTCCAGACGTGCGTGTCGCCAGGGACTGCCCGGAAGGCGGCGACGAGACCCGCACCGATCGACCGATACCAGCCGATCGGGTCGCCGTCCGGAACGGTCGCTGCTGCGGGTGCTCGCGGTTCGACGAGTCGCTCCGCAACGATGTGGGTGATCCACGTCTGGTACGAGGCATGGTGAGCCACCAGGTCCAGCACCGACCATCCAGGACACGTCGGCACCGGAGCGGTCACGTCGCGCTGGCACGCGTCGGCGAACACCGCGTTCTCGATCTCGAGCCAGCTGACATAGGTTTCGTATGTCTCGGCCACGGCGACTCCTCGGGAGATCGGTCACCGTACGTCATTCGTCGTTGCAGCCGTTGCAGCCGTTGCAGCCGTTGCAGCGTGCCCGAGGGCCCGCTGTCGGCCCGAACGAGGCCGCCGTATGACGGTGAGGCGTCGGTCACATGACGAAAAGATGACGACCCGGTTGAACATTGCGATTGTGTGACGCTAAAGTTGCGGTCGTTGCCACCCGGAGATGGCTCGTCCGTACCCATCCAGTCGAGCCTCCGAGGGTGAACAAGACAGCGGTTGCGCTCTCGTACGGCGCTCCTGCGTGATCGTGTCGGCCGGACCAACCAGTCCTCCTCACCGCTCACGACAAGATCCACGTTCTCCTGGCGCCTCGGTGCACGCAGAACGCGAGACCAAGGAGTCGTCAGTCAACATGTCGTTCAATCGTTCCGTACGTCGAGCCGTGGTCGCCGCCGCGCTCGCAACCACAGCAGTCTCCACCCTCGCGCTGCCGATCGCCGGCCCGCTCGGTGCGCAGGCTGCGCCAGCTCGTGCGATGGGTCAAGCTCGTCAGGCCGACGCTGTCGCCGACGATGCAGCGAGCGCCCTCGTCCTCGCCCGGCGGTACCAGGAGACCGGCGATGTCGTGGCCCTCGAGTCGTTCGAGCGCAGCCTCGACGGTCTGGCCGTCGCGATCGCTGCGCGGCTCGCCCTCGATCCTGCGGCCATGCGCCAGGCGTGGGCGGAAGCGGACTTCGAGCACCAAACGGCCGTCGTCGCTGCGCTCAGCCAACTCGGCGTGCCCTATCGCCGCAACACCAGCAAGCCTGGGATCGGATTCGACTGCTCGGGGCTCACCACGTATGCGTGGGGACAAGCCGGCTTCGAGATCACCCGGCAGAGCACAGCCCAGATCCGCGCCTCCGAACCCCGCGACCTCGAGACGGCGGTGGCCGGCGACCTGGTGCAGTACCCGGGGCACGTGATGATGTACCTCGGTGTCGATCGGGCAGTCGTCCACTCCGTGCGGCCCGGCCGTCCGGTCGAGGTCGACGTGGTCAAGGCGAAGCGCACCCTCAGGTTCGGCGACCCGAGCATCTGACGGGCCGGTCGGATCCGATCGTGGATCCGATGGTCGGCCTCAGGTGTGGATCGGTCCGCTGGCATCTCGCAACGAGGGCGCAGCCCGGCCCGTCCGGCGGGCGATGATCTCGGCACAGATCGAGATCGCTGTCTCCTCAGGCGTGCGAGCGCCGAGATCGAGACCGATCGGCGACATCAATCGGGCCAGATCGTCGTCGCTGACGCCGGCGTCACGGAGCCGTTCCAGTCGCTTGTCGTGGGTCTTGCGGCTTCCCATCACACCGACATACCCCACCTTGGTCGCCAGCGCGCCCACGACCGCCGGCACGTCGAACTTGGGATCGTGGGTGAGGATGCAGACGGCGTCGCGTTGGCCGAGTTGGGCGCCGCGCTGGTCGAACACACCCTTCGGCCATGACACGACCACCTCGTCGGCAGCGGGAAAGCGACGACGTGTGGCGAACACTTCGCGGGCATCGCAGACGATCACCCGGTATCCGAGCACCTTGGCGACACGCGAAAGAGCGGCGGTGAAGTCGACGGCGCCGAAGATCCACATCTGCGGTGGGGGAGACCAGCTCTCGACGAACACCGACAGCGTCGGCGTGTCGACGAGGTCCTCGGGTGTCGTCTGGCCCTCGGGACCGTAGTGTCGCAGGCCAGAGCGGCCCGCCTCGAGCTCGGCCAGCGTGTCACGGGCGACGATCCGGTCGAGGTCGGGGTCACCCAGGCCACCGAACACGCCGTCGGGCGTTACCAACAGCTTGCGGCCCGGATCCGGGCCATCGATCACGGTGGCGAGCGCTGTCGGCGACTGGCTGCGCAACCGCTCGCGGAGCACCTCGTACAGGCTCTGCGTCACCCCTGGCCGTCCACCATCGCCGTCAGCACCTCCATCGTCATGGTCATCGGTGGTCACGAATCTGCACCCCCTTCACCCATCGAGCGCTTCACCCATCGAGCGCTTCACCAATCGAGCGCTTCACCAATCGAGCGCTTCGATGAACAAGCGGATCGTTCCGCCGCAGGTGAGACCGACGGCGAAGGCCTCGTCGTCGCTGTAGCCGAACGTGACGATGCCAGGTCCGCGCTCGCCATGGAGCACACCGAGGGCTTCGCCGACGACCGCGCCTTCCACACATCCGCCGCTGACGCTGCCGGCGACTTCCCCCGCGTCGTTCACGGCCATCGCCGCGCCTGGCTCGCGCGGTCCTGAACCGAGGATGTCGACCACCCGGGCGACGGCGACGCGCTTGCCGTCTGCACGCCAGCGATCGATGTCGTCGAGCAGTTCACGCATGACTTGGTGCTCCTGACGGGGAGGGGATGGCGCTTGTGGCTCCGGCCCGGTACACGCTTCGTGTGCCGCCGTCGATCGTATGGGCGGAGATGGTCGCCGCCAATTCTTCCATGGCCGCGATCGAATGCCCTTCGACGAAGGCATCGACGTACGGCAGCGCTGCGGCCATCCCGCGGGCGAGCGGTGCGTAGCCGGGCGTCACTTTCAGAGGATTGACCCAGATCGTGCGAAAGGCCACTCGGTGCAAACGAAGCATCTGTTCGCCGAGGAGCGTCGGATCGCCGCGATCCCAGCCGTCGGACAGGATGACCACGATGGAGTTGCGGGCCATGCCCCGCACACCCCATTCGTCGTTGAAGCGCATGAGGCACTCACCGAGGCGTGTTCCACCGTTCCAATCGAGGACGCGTGCCGCCGCGGCCTGCAGGGCCTTGTCGGGGTCGCGACTCGACAGCTCGCGGGTGACGCGGGTGAGCCGCGTACCGAGTGCGAACGCCTCGACCCGCTGGCGGCCGGCGACGGCAGCGTGCACGAAACGGAGCATCCCTCGCGCATACGGCTCCATCGAACCGCTCACATCGAGGAGCAGCACGAGGCGGCGCATCCGCTCGCCCGGTTCGCGCCACATCCGCTCGATCGGCTCGCCGCCGGCGCGCAACGAGGCGCGCACGGTGGCACGAATGTCGGGGTTGGTACCTCGGCGCGACGGCTGGGTTCGGAACGAGCGACGTGGTGGCCCGGCGAATCGGAGGTCGCTCATCAGTGCCTGGGCCAGCTCGAGTTCGTCGTCGGAGTACGACGCGAAGTCCTTCTGGCGCAGCACCTCGGTGGTCGAGAACCGGAGTTGAAGGGTCGGCTCGTCGTTCGCCTCGCCGCTGTCGTTGTCCCCGCCGTCGTTGTCGTCCTGGTCGTCGTCGTCGATCGTGATGGTGATCTTCAACGGCTCGTCGGCCTCGTCGACGTCGCCGTCCGCGGTCCGCCGTTCCCAGAACACCGCGAAGGCTCGGTCGAACACCCCCAGGTCCTCGGGTTTGCGAACGAGCGTGCTGCGCGCGGCCCAGTACACCGAGTCGCGAGAGTCGATGCCCAACAGGCCCACGGCCTCGACGAAATCGATCACGCTGCCGATCGGCACCGCCAGGCCGAGACCCCGAAGGACGCGCGCGTATCCGATGGCGAGTTGCTCGCCCTCGCTCACGACCCGCGCGAACTCCGGGTCCGGTGGTTCGGTGATCGAGGCGTCGGTCATGGCCGGTCGAGATGGACAGCGTGGGGCGACGAGCCGCTCAACCGTGGAACGCACCGCGGTCGAAGGCCTGCTTCACGATGTCGGCGATACCGCCGTTGTGGCGAACCTTCTCCTGGTCCTCGCGGTACTTCAGGACCGCCCCGAGGGTGACCTCGACCATGTGTTCGTCGAGCTCGCTCACGCCGAGCGACGCCAGCGCCGTCGCCCAGTCGATCGTCTCGGCCACGCCGGGTGGCTTGTAGAGGTTCTTCGTGCGCATCGACTCGACCGCACCGGCGACTTGGCGGGCCAGCGGTGCCAGCACGTGCGGCACCCGCATGCGAACGATCTGCACCTCGCGTTCGAAGGTCGGGTGCTCGACCCAGTGATACAGGCAGCGCCGCTTCAGGGCGTCGTGGACGTCCCTCGTGCGATTCGACGTGAGGATGACCACCGGTGGCATGTTGGTGGTGAACACACCCAGTTCGGGGATCGTGATCTGGTAGTCGGACAGCACCTCGAGCAGATACGCCTCGAACTCGTCGTCGGCCCGGTCGACTTCGTCGATCAGCAGGACGGGTGGGATGAGGCTTCCATGGTCGATCGCCTGAAGCAGGGCCCGCTTCAGGAGGAACCGCTCGTTGTACAGCTGGTCTTCGAGGGTCGAGGTGCCCAGACCGCGCGCCTCGCCCGTCGCCTCAGCCGCACGAAGATGCAACAGTTGGCGGGAGTAGTCCCAGTCGTACACGGCTTGGGAGGCGTCGATGCCCTCGTAGCACTGCAGCCGGATGAGCGCACCACCTGTCCACCTGCTGAGCACCTTCGCCACCTCGGTCTTGCCCACGCCTGCTTCGCCCTCGAGCAGGAGCGGTCGACGCAGCGACAGGGCGAGGAAGACGGCCGTCGCCAGACCATCGTCGGGGAGGTACCCGTGAGAGGTGAGCGCGTTCGCGACGTCGGCCGGGGTGCTGGAGGACGAGAGCATCGGCTCACAGGCTAGGGCGTCACGCCCGAAGGAAGAGGCCCGGACTTGGGTCATGTCAGCCGCCGTCAGGGGCTGCCATGCTGAAGGACCGTGGATCACATCAGTGCCAACCTGGCGGAGCCCGCCCGACCATCGGCGTATGTCGCCACTGCCTCGGCCCTGCCCCTCGAGGTGCTCGTCCGCGCCCCATCGGCCGGCGAGATCGAACTGGTGGTGCGTTCGGCTCTGCACCACCCCGAGCGCCGCCTGCGACTGCAGCGAGCACAGACGATCCCGACGAGCGCCGCCCAAGGTATCGACGATGGTGTCGACGATGGCGCCGACGATGGGTCCGGTTGGTGGGGGGTCACGACCACAGCGGCCGCGGGCGACCACTACTGGCTCGTCGTCGACGGAGGTGAGCCGATCCTGGATCCATCGGCCGAGGCGGTCACGTTCGTCGATGGTCGGCCGGTCTGCGTCATGCGCGGATCACCGTGGCCGAAGCGGCGATCGTTGGGTCGCGCCACGCCGACCCCGGTGATCTACGAGATGCACCCTCGCGGCTTCGCCCACACGTTTGCCGGTGCCATCGAGCGTCTTCCGTATCTGCGCGACCTCGGCGTCGACGTCATCGAGTTGATGCCGGTGCATCCGTTCGACGCGAGCGACAACTACTGGGGGTACATGCCGATCGTGTGGGGGGCGGTGCACCAGCCCTATGCAGCGTCCTCGGACGCCGCGATCGAACTGGCCGACCTCGTGTCGGCCGCCCACGATCACGGCATCGCAGTCTGGCTCGACGTCGTGTTCAACCACACGGGCGAAGGAGATCCCACACGCCCCGACTGGACGTTCCGGGGTCTCGATCCGAGCGTGTACCGGTGGCACGACGACGGTCGGCGGTACGACGACAGCGGGTGTGGCAACGACATCGACCCGTCGGATCCATGGGTGCGTACCCTCGTGATCGAGGCGCTCGGCCGGTACGCCGATCTGGGCATCGACGGGTTCCGGTTCGATCTCGCCTCGTTGCTCACCCGTGACGGCGGCGGCTTGGTGCGGCGCATCGGTGACTGGGCGACCGAGCGCAGCGTGACGCTCGTCGCCGAGCCGTGGGATCTCGCCTCCTACCAGGTGGGGCGAGGCTTCCCCGATCAGCGGTGGGCGCAGTGGAACGACCGATTCCGCGACGACGTTCGAGGCTTTGTCCGTGGTGAGCCAGGCCTGGTACCGGCGATGATGCAGCGAGTGGCGGGCAGTCCCCAGATCTTCGATGGCGAGGCGTGGCGCAGCGTGAACTTCGTGACCGCGCACGACGGCCTCACTCTGCACGATCTGTCGATCGTGACCAGCGATCGGCATCGATCGTGGGATTGCGGGCCCGAACTGCGGCCGCAGCAACTTCGGAACTACTTCGTCCATCTGCTGTTGTCGGCCGGCGCGGCCATGTTCGTCATGGGTGACGAGTTCGGACGCACACAGGGTGGGCACGACAACCCGTACGACATCGATGGTCCGATCAGTTGGGTCGACTGGTCGAGGCTCGACGAGCACCGCGGTCTGCACGAGTTCGTGCGTCGCTTGCTCGTGTTGCGCCGGCATCTCGATCATCACGGCGTGCGGTGCTTCGGCGCGCAGGGTGGCCCCGACATCGAGTTCGAGTCGCGATCGTTGGCCTGGCACAGCGGCGCGCTGTACGTGATGGCCAACTCCTGGTGGGAACCGCTGGAGTTCACGGTGCAGGCGTCGGGTGCCTGGCGGCTGGAACTGATGACCACCGAGCAGGTGCCTCGGGGGGCCGGCGAGGTGGCTGGCGAGGTGGCTGGCGAGTTGTCCGGCGGGACAGTCCACGTGCCGCCTCGTTCGATCGCGGTGTTGCTCGACACCCGGAGCGCCCGATGATCGTCGACATCCAACTCAATCCGGCCGTCGAACCGTGGGAGCGAATCCGAGATGGTGTACTCGTCGCCGAGGCCGCCGGTTTCCAGACGGCATTCGTGTTCGACCACTTCGCGGGCAATCTGTTGCGCGGCGGGTCCGACATGCTCGAGTGCTTCTCGCTGCTGGGGGCGATGGCTGCGGCCACCACCACGATCGGGGTCGGCACACTGGTCGTGAACATCGCCAACCGGAACCCGGGAGTGATGGCCGCGGCTGCGGCGAGCGTGCAGACGATCAGCGGCGGGCGCCTCCTTCTCGGGCTCGGTGCCGGCGCAGCCCCGAACACACCGTGGTCCGCCGAGCATCGAGCGCTCGGGCTGCCGTTGGCCCCGACGATCGCGACGCGTCACCGCCGGCTCGTCGAGACGATCGACGTGCTCGACGAGATGTGGGGCGACGCCCGCCCCGACGAGTTCGCCAACTTCCATCGTCCTCGACCCAGACCGAAGGTGCTCCTGGGCGTGAACAGCGAATCCCTGGCGCGCATCGCGGCGGCGCGCACCGACGGGCTGAACGTGCGGCGCAGCCACGACGAGTTGCCCGCGATCGTGCGGGCAGCCGTCGAGGCTCGCGCCGCCGGCGAACGGTTCGACGAGCCGATGATCGTCTCGGTGTGGGCCGAGTGGGATCCGTCGCTCGCCGACCCGGAGCATCCCGATCGGCGTCGATGGGCCGATCTGGGTGTGAATCGGCTGGTGCTGGTCTGCCTGAATCCGCACGACCCGCGGGCCGTCGAGCGATTCTTCGGGTGACGCCGACCTCCCGACCGATCAGAGGTAGCGCAACTCCTTCGCCGTGGCCGTCAGCTCGTCGCGAAACCTCGGATGGGCGATGGAGATGAGCGCCTTCGTGCGCTCGCGGATCGTGCGGCCACGCAACTCGGCCACCCCGTACTCGGTGACCACCATGTCGACGGTGTTCTTCACGGTCGTCACGACGTCGCCCGCGGCGAGCCGGGGGACGATGCGGCTCAGCTGGCCGTCCCTGGCCGTGCTCTGTAGCACGATGAAGCTCTGCCCTCCGGGGCTGTAGGCCGCGCCGCGGGCGAAGTCGCTCTGGCCACCCGACGACGAGTAGTAGTTTCCGTTGATCGTCTCGCTCGCACACTGCCCGAGGAAGTCCACAGCAAGGCTGGCATTGATCGACACGAAGTCGATGTCGCGTGAGATGACCCTGGGATCGTTCACGTACCGGGCCGACCACATTTCGATGGTCGGGTTGTCGTGGATGAAGTCGTACAGACGTTGGGTGCCCAGCGCGAAGGTGCCGATCACCTTCAGCCGGTTGTTGGCCTTCTTCACCCCGTTCACGACGCCGGCCTCGATGAGATCGATCAGTCCGTCGGAGATGAGCTCGGTGTGCACGCCCAGGTCGACGTGTCCGATGAGGTTGGCCAGCACGGCGTTGGGGATGGCCCCGATGCCGGCCTGGATGGTGCTGCCTCTCCGCACGCGTTCCGCGACGAACCCACCGATGCGACGATCGGTGTCGGACGGTTGGGCGGGGG
>JAYUSX010000512.1:0-2617 GCA_043755475.1 Actinomycetota bacterium | reverse complement strand
ACGCCTGGGCCGATCTTGCCTGACGAGTTGTCGAAATTGAAGCTCACGATCTGGGCCTCGCGCCCGGCGAGCGACAGCACCCGCTTCGAACCGCCGCCGATCATGATCGGTGGGTGCGGCCGCTGCACGGGCTTCGGGAGCCCCTCGAAACCGACGGCTCGCACCCCCGTGCCGTCTCTGCCGACGAAGTCGACCTGGCCATCGGCCATCAACAGCTTGGCCATCTGCACCACGTCGGCCAGCCGCGACACCCGCACCCCGGCTGGGTCCCAGTCGACACCCATGGCTTCGTACTCGCCCTGCAACCAGCCGGCACCGAGGCCGAGCTCGAGTCGCCCCTCGCTGAAGAAGTCGAGCGTGGCCATCTCCTTCACCAGCACCGCCGGGTTGCGGTAGTCGACGCACATCACGCGCGCACCCACCTTGATCGTCGACGTTGCCTCGGCCGCAACGGCGATCGCCGGCACGGCGGCGATCGACTGCACGGGGTGAAAGGTCGCAGCCAGCGCCGGGCCCGGGCCGATGTAGTGGTCGGCCAGCATGAAGCTCGAGTACCCGAGGGCTTCTGCCCGTCGAGCCTTGCCTCGCCAATCCGCAGCGCTCTCTGCGTTGAAGGCCTGCCAACCGAACCGGAACGGGTGCGTCATGGGCCTCAGGTTGTCAGGCGCACGTCGGCGACGGCGATCTCAACCCTTGGGTGCCACCTGGATCTGCTGCATCGCCATCAGGTCGCGCATCTGCTTCTGCATGCCCTCGGGCGATCCGTCGAGGAACAGCACGTTGCCCTTGCCGTTCTCGGCCATGTGCCGGATGGACTCGGTCCAGATCGAGAACAGGATGAGCGAGGAGTCGACGTTGGCCGCCTCCATCTCGCGGGCAGCTTGGGTGAGGCCACGACCGACCTCCTCGCGGAACAGCGCGACGCCCTGGCCGCGGAGCTGCGCGGCGGTGCGCTCGGCTTCGGCGGCGATGCGGATCGCCGTGCCCTCGGCCTCGGCCTCCTTGGTGCGACGGATCAGCAGCGCGTCGCCCTCGTTGGTGGCTGCGGCCTTCAGGTTGTTCGAGGCGACCACCTGAGCCATCGAGGTGGTGATGGCCTGGTCGAAGGTGATGTCGTTGAGCTGGAGGTCGATCACGTGGTATCCCCACGTCTCGACGGTTGCGTCGAGGTTCTCCTTCACCTCGGCGACGATCTCGCCGCGCAGCCCGAGGATCTCGGCTTGGCGCATCGTGGCCACGTACCCACGGGTGCTGCCCTCCACGCTGCGGACCAACGCGGTGAGGAAGTCCTTCTCGGTGACGAACTTGAAGGCGACGTTCTTCACGGTCTCTTCGGCCTCGTTGTACACCGAGTACACCATCATCGCCGTGAAGTACACGTTGGCCTGGTCTTGTGTGATCGCCTGGAACTGCAATTCGACGGCGCGGTTCTGGGTGCTGATGCGACGGAAGATCTTCTCGACGAACGGGATCAGGAAGTTCAGGCCCGGCCGCCGGATCGAGTGGTACTTGCCGAACACCGTGGTGACCGCGACGTTGCCCTGCGGCACCGTCTTCACAGAGGCCAGGACCAACAGGACCAGGACCACCGCTCCGACGACCAATGCGATCTGGGACCCACTCATGACATCCTCCGCTCGGGCCGCCATCGGGCGACCACGTTTTCGATCATATGACCGCGAGGGGCCGGTCGGCGGAAATCGCCGTGACCTCAGTCGGTGACGATCACGTACGCCTTGCGGATCGTCTCGTGCACCACCCAACGACCCGTCGAGCCCGACGAGGTGAGGATCACGGCGCCCGGCACGAGCTCGAACGCCTGCGTGCCGCGGTTGGTGCCGTCGACGTGCAGGGTGGCATGCCCGGACAGCACACAGAAGACCTCCTGGTAGCCGTCGCGTCGAAACGGGAACTCCCCAGGCGTGCACTCCCACACGCCCACATCGAGGCGATCCTGCTTCCACGTCGACACCGACGACTCGTGCGGCGACCCGGCGATCATCACGGGTCGCGGTGCCGGTTCACCGAGGTCGAGCGTGTGTGTATTCGCAAGGTGCGAGGCGAGGCCTGGCGTGCCCGATCGGTGGTCGATCACGTACATCTTCCGCACCGTCTGGTGAACGTCCCAGGTGCTGTGCCAGCCCCGGGGTGTGGTCCACAGCGTGCCCGGTGCGAGGTCGTACGTCCCGCCGCCAACGGAGTCGCCGTAGGACACGGTGGCGCGGCCGGCCACCATGAACATCGCTTCGTTCTCGTCGCCGGTTCGGCCGGTGAACGAGCCAGGGCTGCACTCCCACACACCGATCTGCAGCTCGCCGTCGAGGAACGGCCAGTCAGCCGTCAGCGCTCGCGTGGGAAGAGCAGCATCGACCGGCCCGGTCGGGCGGAGCGGCGTGTCGAGGATGGACGGAGTGTACATGGGCGCCATCTTGCTCCGTCACGGTGCAGCGCCGCCACAAGGCCGGCACGATCACGCAGTCAAGAACTCGATGATGTCGGGGAACGCGCGGCGGTCTTGGTACATGAACAAGTGGCCGCCTTCGTACCGACGCAGTTCCGCGCCGGCGATGCGAGATCTGATCGCCTCGCTGTTCGACGGCGGAGCGATGCCGTCGAA
>JAYUSX010000511.1:0-17245 GCA_043755475.1 Actinomycetota bacterium | reverse complement strand
ATGCCGGTAGCCCCAGTTCGGGTTTTCTCCAGCGATCCGGATGGTCAGCTGTCGAACCTCGGGATCGATCGGGGGCCGGCCACGCTTCGCGGCGGGTGGTTGGGTCCAGTGGCGGGTGACGAGGCGCCGGTGCCAGCCGATCACTGTCGCGGGTTTCACGATGAGGAACACCCCTGCGAGGCGGTATCGGTCGAACACGGTGGCGAGCATGGCGAGGATCGTGCGGTCCGCGGGGTGAACTGTGCTCGTTTGATCTGTCGTTGGAGCACGAGGATTTGGTGGCGTAGGGCGAGGATCTCGGCGTCACGCCGATCGCCGGTCGCGAAGAACCATCGCAACCGGGTGAGAACAAGACGCGCGAGCGGGGCGAACAGGACCATCACGTTCGAACGCTACGGGCCACGGCCGAGGCCGAAACGCCCTGGCAGCAGGGCACGGATGAGTATTCGGCACCCTCAGGGCAGTGACCGAAGAGGGGCATGGCTAGACGAACCTCCACAGTTCTGTCCGCCCTCCCGCCTCCCGACCAGACGGCGTCCTCACCCTGACAGACGGGGCGCTCCTCGAAGGGCTCTACCAACGACTTACGCGTCAGCAATCCGGGCCACTACGGGCTCACGCGATCCGCAACGGGTTCGATTCATCTCGGCGATTGTGCGACATCGGGTCATGACGAAACAGCCCGCGCGTACTTGAACGACGAATGCGTCGCGGGTGTGCCGCCGGGTCAGCCGTTGCCCGCCTCACGGAGTGACTGCGCTCGGCGGGAGCAACCCGGCCAGTGCCGACGGAGGGACGGCACGACGGTCGACCGTCACAACCGGGACCGGTCGCGGCACAAGCGGTACTGGCGGCCCGGGTCGGTCGAGGTCGTACTGCAGATCGAGGCGGGCTTCGGTGCCGTCGTTTGGAAAGTGCAACGCCGCTCGGACCTCGTAGCGGCGCGACGGCCCAGGTTGGCGTTCGACGACAAGCGATCCGAAGTTTCTCTTCGCCCATACGTCTCCAAGTTCCGCACTGTGCGTTGCCGGATGGTACCCGGGTGCAATCGCGAACCCGCCCAGTAACGGGAGCACCTTGGCAAGCTGGCTGTCAGGCGGGGTTGCCAGGGGTGACGAGATGATCTGGTAGATGAGGTTGTTCCCAGCCTTGGGCGGGAACTGCCTCAGTGCGTATGTCGCCGCAACGTGCGAGTCACCTGCGAGCACGACAACGGCGCGTTGGCGTGCCGGGTCGTTCTGGAGCGCGAAGAGCAGTTCGACGAGACGGCCTAGCTCAGCGATGTTGTCGGGATGCGTCCATTGGTCCGCCATGTCGGGCTCGACCATCCGCCCTTCGTGGTAGGTCGTCTCGACCCGGTGGTCGTGGGCGTGCACCGAAAACCCGAGCACCTCCTCGGCCGATGCGTAGATCAGATCCGTCCACGGGTCCCAGCCGCCCTGGGCGTAACCGACGGCCGTGGCCGCCGCATTCAACCCCTTAATGGCGACTTCCGCCACCTTCGTGTCGCACAACGCGAGCGGCACCGGTGAGACGAGCACGATGACGTCGGCGGTGGCGACCTCCGGAGACGCCGCCCATGTCCGCAGCCGCGCCCACTGCGCAGCGCCGAGCACCTTGTCGGTGGTCTCGATCCCACGGCGGGTGCGTTCGTCGAGCACGTAGATGGCGACCGGCCCTCGGCGCAGCGAGTAGTCATATGTGTCGTCGGTAGTGGTGCGGTGGGTCAACGGCGGGTTGTGGGAGTGCTGGTAGATGTCGAACGCCGTCTGCGCTGCTCGTACTCGGCCCTGCACGTTGGCATCGAGTGTGGTGAACGTCGTACCCCAGTCGTCCACGATGTCATGGTCGTCGTGCATCATGTATGTCGGCGTGCCGCTCAGGACGTCGCGGATCTCGCGGTGGCGCCACTGGTTGCGATACAGGCGGTCGTAGTACGCGGGCCACGACTGAGCGGACCAGACCCGTTCAGGTTTGCCGCGATCAATGGGATCTCCGTAGATCTGGTCTCCCATGAGGATCAGCGCATCCGGGGACCAGCCCCGGATCGCCGCCCAACCCTTCAAGTCGTCGGTTGTTCGGGGCTCGTTGCACGAGGCGAACGCAAGGCGGACCTGTGCTGCAGTTGGGTCTGTTGTCCGGAACGATCCCCTAGCGGCGATCCACTCCACCGACCCGTTGTCGACGACGAGCAGGTACTCGTAACGCGTGTCCGGTGTCAATCTGCGCAGATCGAGCAACGCGTGGGGGTGATCGGTCCTCGTCGGTCCGACGCCGGAGAACGTGAGCGGGTGCGCCCGTGGAAGGGTTCGCCGGCCACCGGGCCGAGACACGATGCAACGGACCCCGAGTCCGGCGGCGAGTACCTGACCGGCCGGGGCGAACCACAGACGTGCCGTGGTGTCGGTGACATGTCCGACAATCGCGGCCGCCAGGTCGAGGCGAAGCTGGCGGCGTTGCCAGTCGCCGACCGGGATCGGGTCACGGAGCCGGAACAAGGTCGGTGCCGCCGAGGCCGACAGCGTGTACCCGGCATCGATGTACGCCATCGGCGTCACGTCATTGCTTCGGAACTGGTCCCAGCCAGCCTTGAAGGCTGGGTCGCTACGAGGATCCCAGAGCAGCGTCACCGAGCCGTCGGCTCCGGTCGCAGCGCTCTTGGTCTCGCAAATGTGGTTGCCGAGGATGACCTCAACCACGTTGTCGACGTCACCTTCCACCCGCTCGAGATGCGTCTTCTGCTTCGCGATGAGTACCGCCCGTGCCGACACCTGCACGCCGCTCATCGGCGCATCATCGAGATAGCCCCGCACGTCAAATCGAAACGACGTCGGTCCGGGTAGCAGTGTGTTCGCCCCAGTCGGCACGACGGCCCCCTCGTCAACGGCTCAAGCTGGGAACCCTATACCAACCAAGACGGACGTCGATCGAGGCTTAACCACGGTCGCTGCGTACGTCGATCCGCAGGCCCTCGAGTGTTGCGGCGTCGCTCACCGCCGCCTCGGTAGTGTCCAAGTTCGAATCGGTGTCTCCCTCGGAGCAACCCGTCGCCATCAGCGCACGTCACAGTGATCCTGGACGAGCAGCGGGCGTGGATCGGGTGCGGCCGGCGCTGCACTCAGCTGCAGGTCGTGGAGGGTGCCGATCCCTCGAATCTTTCCGTGATCCACGACAGCACGTCGGGTGCTGCCTCAGCGCCGGTGTCGAGATGGCTGACCCCTTGCAGCTCCATGAGTTCGACCACTGCGCCATCGGCGCACAATCGCTCCACGAAGCTGCGGGTCACTTCCGGGGCGACGATGGTGTCGGCGTCGCTCTGGACGATGAGCATTGGAGCGTCAGTCGACGCGTTGCCGGGGTTGTTGTCGGCGATGATCGACTTCCACGGTTCGACCTCCCACGGACGCCCGCTCACGAACGTCAGGTCCAAGATGAGCGCGCCGGGCACCGAGCCCAGCAGTTGCCCCGGTCCATACAGACAGTTCTGGGCGATCTTGCCGACAACAGGACGCGCTTCTGGGGTGACGACTGCGCCGAGGTCTGCGTCGAAGGTCTCCGACCAGGAGTAGAGCGCCATCGCGATGAGGATCTTGCCGACACGGGTACCGATGTTCACCTCGAACAGCTCGACAAGGTCTGGAACCGGCCCGCCCGCTGCGACAGCCACGAGGTCGAGTTCGGGTGCGTACCGTGATGCGAGTTCGCCCGTGAACAGCGACGCATGGCCGCCCTGAGAATGTCCCCACACGGCGAACTGGGTGCCGGCTGCGGCCTCGGCGAGGTTTCGCGCCGCCCGAGTGATGTCGAGCGCGTTCATCGCCTCCAACTCACCCACCAGGTAGGGGTGGGTTTCCCCAGTCCCCAGGCCCTGATAGTCCGTTGCCGCAATGACGTACCCTGCGGCGATGAACGCAGGACCGCCCTCGACGCCGAGCGGCGTCTGTTCGACGGGTCGCAGCGACGGTGCACAACGCGGCGTGACACCCACGGTCCCATGGGTGAACGTGAGCACCCGTCGGCCGCCCGGCGGCGCCGCTGTGTCGGGCACAGCGATGATGCCACTGACCGCCGTCGGCTCACCCTCCAGATTCGACGACGTGTACAACACCCGATACGTCGTCGCTCCCGCAAGGTAGCCGTCGATCACCTCGGTTCTGATGATCGTCCCTGGCGGTCCAACGGGCAACGGCGACGATGCCGTGTAGAACTCAGGTGGCTCGTCGGGCTGAGCGCCCCGAATCGATGCGCTCACCGCGGCGCCACCGATGGCCACCACCAATCCCACGACCGCGCCGACCAGCCGGACCGAACCATGGCGGCGCGACGGTCGCGAAACGACCTCATCAACGGCACTGCGTGACCGCACCCCGAGCATCACCTGGCTCACCCCCGTGACGATCATTCGGATCCCGAAGATGATCGCCAACGCCAACACCGTCACCGACGGCCACGTCACGGCGAGAGCCCCCACCACGACATTGGTCAGGCCGCTCAGCCCGAGAATGAATCGTTCCTCCCCTTCACCCGACAGCGCCGTGCCCACCTTGAGGCAACCACCGACGACAAGCCCCACCGCGACGGTGATCGCCAGCGCCCACAGCGTGACCCCCGGCCATCCGAGCGCCACCGCTGCGGTGAGCACCCACAGAATCCCGATGCAGCGTGCCAGTCGCGGACGAGGCGAGGCCGACGCCGTCAGCAGGCCGCTCACCCCAGTCAGCAGCAGACCCGACGCCACCAACCCCACCAGCAGCGACAACGACTGCGACGGCCACGCCAGCAACAACACGCCGACCACGACGCACGCGACACCCAAAGCCAACAACGTCCACCAGGGCACAGAACGCGTCGTCACGCACTGCAGCATCGTGCACCAACAGGCCGAACGTCAACGCCAGCACGGCAAGGTCCAGGGGCTGGGAGAACCTCCATACGAACATGGGCCCGTTCGACCCCACACGTGGCCAGAATCTCAGGTGAGGCCCGCATACTTCGCCGCTCATGGCACACAGACGCAGCGAGTAGATGCGCCGACCCGGGACTCTTACCGCACGCCCCAAATCCGCTGCGGTCGGCCCGGCCGGGGCGCCACCTACCGCCAGCTGGATGGCGCGATTACGTGGCGTCACGAATGGACCGTTACGGGTGGGTCGTTGGCGCGGTGACGCGGATTATCGAGTGACGTCGTGTGGCGCCAGAACGTTGCTCATACTCGGGCGGGTGACAACAGCTCGCCGGGCGATGCCGGCCGACCCCACCGTCAGGATTGCTCGACGAGGCCGGCGAGTCCGTCGAGATTCCTCTGCATGTTGGCCGTGTGCTCGCGGAGGCGGCGCTCAACGATCTCGTGTTCGCGGTCGGGCATTCGCTCGATCGCTGGGCTAAGCCCGCTGCGGCCCGGACCGATTTGGCACCACTGGGTGAGGCGCGTGCCGCCATCGACCGGTTCGAGGGAGAACCTCCAGCGCGCCGCCGGGTCGGCAGGGTCGTTGACGATCCAGCCGATCACCCGCCCGCGCTCGTACTCGACGATCGTGCGCTCCACCTGCCACCTGCCGACGACGGGATGCTCGTTCGTCCCGCGGAAACGGGCACCGAACGCCGGCTCCGTCGCACCGTCGAGCCACTCGGCACCCTGGAATTCCGAGGAGAACCTGGCCGGCAGATTGATGTCGGCCACGTACACCCAGAGGTCGCCCGCGGCAGTAATGGTGTTGACGACACTGTCGACCGATGTCCTGATCCCGGTGGATCATCCGATCCGCAGAATCTGTGTCGTGGTCGGACCCATGCGCGCAGGGGTGACCGAGGCCATCCCACCCATCAACATTCGCACTTGTTCATGTCATCAGCCATTGTCGATAATGGCCTGCATGGCTGTGACTACGAGTGCTCGTGTCGATGTGGGTGTGGCTGCCCGGTTGTTCCAAGGGTTGAGTGATCCGACGAGGTTGTTGATCCTGCTCGCGTTGCTGGACGGGGAACGGCGTGTGACCGACCTGGTGGCGGCGGTCGGTTCGTCGCAGTCGAATGTGTCGAACCATTTGGCGTGTTTGCGTGAGTGCGGGTTGGTGGTCGATCGGCCGGCCGAGCGACGACAGGTCTTCTATTCGATCGCTCGGCCGGAGTTGCGTGACGTGCTGGTGGCGTCGGAGCGGCTGTTGGCTGAGGCGGGTCACGACGTGCGACTGTGCACGAACCCGTTGATGGAGGGCGGCTGCGAGGAGAACTGTCATGGGTGACGCCTGTTGCGGTTCGGTGACGCCGAGCGCCTCGGCCGGCGCCGAGAACACCGACGAGCACGAGGGGCGGTGGAGGCTCGCTGCTGCGGCGGTTGCGGCTGCTGCGTGGTTGGTCGGGATCGTCGTCGCGTTCGCCGACGCGGACGCCGCTGCGACGGTGGCGTTCCTGGTGGCGATCGTGGCCGGTGGGGCGACGTTCGTGCCCGGCGCGGTGCGTGGTTTGGGCCGTGGGCGCCTGGGTGTCGGGTTGTTGATGTCGATCGCACTCGTGGGTGCGGTGGTGCTCGGCCAGTTCGGTGAGGCGGCGTCGCTGGCGTTCTTGTTCTCGATCTCCGAGGCGTTGGAGGAGTGGGCCGTCACCCGCTCGCGCCGCGGGTTGCGCGCGGTGCTGTCGCTGGTGCCCGACACCGCGCGTGTGCGCCGTGACGCCACCACCGTCGAGATCGCGTCAGCCGAGCTGCGGACCGGTGATCGGATCGTGTTGTGGGCCGGTGAACGGCTGCCGACCGACGGTGTGGTGGTGGAGGGCCGTTCCAGCGTCGACGTGTCGGCGGTGACCGGCGAGTCGATGCCCGTCGATGTCGAGTTGGGCAGTGTGGTGTTGGCGGGCAGCATCAACGGTGGCGGCGTGTTGGAGATCGAGGCGACGGCGCCGACGGCTGACAGCACCCTGGCTCGTGTCGTGCGCGCGGTCGAGGAAGCACAGGACCGCAAGGGCCGCGCTCAGCGGCTCGCCGATCGGATCGCCCGTCCGCTGGTGCCAGGGATCTTGATCATTGCCGCCGCGATCGCGGTCGTCGGGTCGCTGGCCGGTGATCCGGGCGTGTGGATCGAACGGGCGCTCGTGGTGCTGGTCGCAGCGTCGCCGTGCGCGTTTGCGATCGCGGTGCCGGTCACCGTGTTCGCTGCGATCGGCGCCGCGACGGAGGCCGGTCTGGTGATCAAGGGCGGTGCCGCGCTCGAAGCGCTCGGCACCGTGCGCGTCGTCGCGCTCGACAAGACCGGTACGCTCACCCGCAACCGGCCCACCGTGATCGACGTCATCACCGCCCCCGGCATCGACCGTGCGACGGCGGTGTCGTTGGCTGCCGCCGTGGAAGCATCGAGTGATCACCCGCTCGCCCGGGCGATCACCGCGGACTCGAACTCGATCCGCGTGGCGACGGGCGTGCAAGTGCTTGCCGGGCACGGCATCACCGGCACCGTCGACGGCAGGGCGGTGCGGGTCGGCAAACCTGGGCTCATCGACGCCGGCACGCTCGCCGCTGACGTATCCCGGCTGCAGGCAGGTGGCGCGACAGCGGTCCTCGTCGAAGTCGACGGCGACACGATCGCAGTCATCGGTGTCCGAGACGAACTGCGCCCAGAAGCCGCAGACGTCATCGCAGCGCTCCACCGCCGCGGGGTCCGGGTGGCGATGCTCACAGGCGACAACGCCGCCACCGCCGCAGCACTTGCCACGCAGGCAGGCATCGACGACGTCCGAGCCGAACTGCTGCCCGCCGACAAGACCCGCGCGGTCGAACAACTCGCCGCGCACGGCGGGGTGGCGATGGTCGGCGACGGAGTCAACGACGCACCCGCCCTCGCCACTGCGCAGGTCGGCATCGCGATGGGCGCCGCCGGGAGCGACGTCGCGATCGAAGCCGCCGACATCGCGATCATGGGCGACCGGCTCACCCACCTACCCGACGTGCTCGACCACGCCCTGCGAACCCGGCGGATCATGATCCAGAACCTGGTGTTGTCCGGGTTGATCATCGCCGTGCTGATCCCGGTCGCCGCGTTCGGCTGGCTCGGCCTCGGCGCCGTCGTCGCCACCCACGAGATCGCCGAGATCGCCGTCATCGCCAACGGCCTACGCGCCCGCCGCAGCATCCACCGCCATGACGCCGGCACCCACGTCACCGCACCCGAACCGGAGGTCGTCCATGCCTGAACCGTCCCACCGCCGGCCACCAGCCGAGCTCGCCCGATTGATCGACGACGCCATCACCGCCGCCCGCACCGGCGCCCGCACCGGCAACGGGGCGTGGCCCCTGCTCGAGCGTGCCCACATCGCGTCCCAACCCTGGGCATGGCCCCACACACGCGTCCACGCCGCGATGCTCCGCCTCGCATGGCGCGAACGTGATCGTCGCGAGATGTCCGGACAACTGATCCGACTCGTCGTCGCCGGGCCCGGCTCGCTCGCCAACCGCTACCCGCCCGGAAACACCGGACGCACCACGATGGGCCTCACCGAACACGGCCCCATCCCCGCCGACCTCGCCGACCTGCTCAGCCGATGACCGCCCAGACAACGACGAACCGACCTCGACGCGCGCTCACCGGCATCGCCGGCGTGGTGGGCACGCTGGTGCTGCTCACGTCCTGCGGTGGTGGTGGCGAAGATGGCACCCTCATCGGCTACCGGATCGAACCTCTCCGCAACGTCGGAAGCTTCACCGTCGAGGCCGCATCCGACAACGACGCTCCGTTTCCGGTCCGAGCCGGCCCTGGCCGGCTGCTCGTGGTGTTCCTCGGCTTCACGAACTGCCCCGACGCCTGCCCGACCGCGCTCGCCGAGGTCCGCCAGGCCATCGATCGTCTCGGCGATGACGCCGACCCGCTCGATGTCTCGATGCTCACCGTCGACCCGATCCGCGACACCCCCGACGTTCACACCGCCTACGTCCGCGGGTTCGTCGACCGCGCGATCGCGCTCCGTACCGACGACACCGAGGAGCTCGCCCAGATCGCCGACACCTTCGGCGCGGCGTACGACACAGCGCACGACCACACCGGTGTCACCACCGATGTCGGGCACACGGACCAGACCTACCTCGTTGATTCCAACGGCGACATCATCATCACCTGGACCGCCGACATGACCACCGACGACCTCGAACACGACCTGCGCATCGTCCTCGACGAGCTGGACCAAGGAACGAAGCCATGACTCGACGCACTCGCGGCCACCTCGGCGCCATCGCAGTCGCCGCCATCGTCACGCTCGCAGCAGCAAGCTGCGGTGGCGGTGAGACGACCGCCGACCCGACCGCCTCCACACCAACCGCAAGCGCAGAGCTGACCGGCATCGTGTTCGACGTGCACCGCGACCCTGGTTGAGGCTGCTGCACCTCGTGGGTCGTGTACCTGCGAACGCACGGCGCAACGGTCGACGTCACCGACGATCCCGAACGCGCCGCCTACAGGGCCGAGCTCGGGATCGACGACGAGGTGGCGTCCTGCCACACCGCAGAGGTCGACGGCTACATGATCGAGGGCCACGTCCCCGCTGAAGCGATCCAACGACTGCTCACCGAACGACCCGACGCCATCGGACTCGCCCTCCCCGGCATGCCCGCCGATTCGCCCGGCATGGGCGGTGACACCGACGACTGGGCCGACCAGCCCGTCCTCCTCGTCCACGCCGACGGCTCGACGACCGACTGGACTTACTGACCGGCGAGAACGAACTCGTGTCGACTGCTCGTCGGCCACCCATGGCGTCGCCGCCATCGCCAGATCCGCCCGAAGTTCGCGTCGGGGGAGTCGGATCAGCTGGCAGCGAGGCCGGCTACGCCAGCATCGCGACCGAGTCGATCTCGCTGAATCTGTCGCTTCTGGTGATGCTGAATCCGTGATCGCGTCGTGGGGATGTGCAATGTTGAGATTCGGGTGTCTCGGAATGCCGTCTCCCTCGTGTGCCAAGGGTCGCGTTCGATCGTGACGGGAGGTTTCGTGCGCCAGCGACGACTGTTGGTCATCCAACACAACTTGGACGACTCACTCAATGATCTCGGCGGCGCTCTGGTTGCCGCAGGACTGCGCATCGACACGTGGTGCACGTTTCGTACGGATGTGCCACCGCTCCCACTCGAGTTGTTCGACGGTGTGTTGTCGCTTGGCGGGACCGACAGCGTGGCCGATGAGGAGCACCTCGGGTGGATCGTCCACGAGCGACGCCTGACCGAGGATGCCCTGGCTGCAGGCATTCCGATCCTGGGCGTCTGTTTCGGAGCCCAGATGCTTGCTCGTGCGGCCGACGCCGAGGTGTTTCCGGCGCCTTCGCCCGAGATCGGTTGGCACGAGGTGCAGATGAGTCCGGCCGCAGCGACTGACCCCGTTCTCGCTTCGCTCGGTGAACGGTTCCATGCGTTCCAGTTCCACTACGACACATTCACCGTGCCCGAGCAGGCGACGGTCCTTGGGGTGGGGAACGGCATGACGCAAGCCTTCCGTGTCGGTGACAGCGCGTGGGGAGTGCAGTTCCACGTCGAGGCGAACCCAGCGTTGATTCACGCATGGATGGCAACCTTCGATGAGGAGATGGCGGAAGCGGGTGTCGATTTCGAACGGGAGCGTGCGTTCACGGTCGAACGCTGGCGCGAGGCTCGCGATCGGTGCGAGCGCCTGGCCGCCGCATTTGCCGCACGAATCGCCGCCCGACGTCGGTGAACGATCCGGGTGAGAAGCCCTCGGAGACCTTCGCCGCGTTCATCGCCGGCGAACTGGAGAAGCGGGCGTTCACCACGGCATGACGAGGCAGGTCGAGCGTTCGCCGCTCGCTGCCCACACCTCGAATCAACCCTTGATGGCGATGCGATCCCACGTCTGTTCGAACGCACGTGCCGATCAGTGGCGGGTTCCGCTCAGGTGGCCATCGGATGCGGGCGGGGGACGATGTCGGGGGTTTCGAGGATCTCGTCGAGTATCTGGCGCATGTGCAGCCAGGGGTGGCCGGCGTGGTGTTCGAGTTGGTGGTGTGCTTCCCAGGTGGCGACCTCGACGAGTGCACGTAGCGCGTGAACCGTTCGTCCCCATGCGAGGCGGTTCGGGTCGACGGGCGTGCCGCTGAGGTGTGAGTAGGTGCGCAGGAAGCGTCGGGCGAGTCGGTTGCCGACGGTGCGTGCGATGGCGCGAACCGGTGCGGGTCCGCCCAGGGGTGGGTTGGAGAGCATGAGGGTGGTGAAGCCGAGGTCGTAGTGGGGGTCGGCGATGACTGCGGTGGACCAGTCGAGGATCGTCCACCGGTCGCCGTCGACGAGGAGGTTGAAGGGGTGGAGATCGCCGTGGCAGATCACACGTTCAACTGGCGCACGGTCAGAAAGGGATCGGGCGGTCCGGGCGAGGTCGTGGCGGCCGATGGCATCGGCTTGGTCGGCGATGCGCACGAGGAATGGGTGGATGCCGGCGCGGCCGTGGTGGTTGTCGAGGTCGGGTCCGTCGATCGGGCAGCGGTGAAGGTGTGCTGCGGCCTCGGCGAGGAGGTCGGGAAGGCGGCGGTACAGGGCGGGCACCCGTCGCACGGCGCCGATCGCGGTGAGTCCGCTGAGCATCGGCTGCCCGGGGGAGTGGTCCATGAGAGTCCACGCGCGGTCGAGTTCGCTGGTCGGGCCGCTGGCCGCGCGTATCGCCGGGACGGGGAGGCCGCAGTCGTGGACGTGTCGCTGGACGACGGTTTCGAATGCTGCGGTGTCGGGGTCGGGCATGATCCGGGCGACGAGTCGTCCGGCGAGCGACACGGGCGGGTCGGCAAGCTCGACGGTGTACATCTCGGCCCAGAATCCGCCGTGGAGCGGGGTCGGTGGTGTCGCCCAGTCGAGGTCGTCGACCCCTGTGACGCTGCGGAGCGCGTTTCTGAGCTGGTCGGTCGTGGTGTTGCTCACGCCGGCTGCGCCGCGTTTGGGAGGTGGGCTGCGAACAGGTGGAGCTCATGACCGGCGGTGTCGACGGTGCGATGGTCGACGCGGGTGAACCCGGCGGTGGTGAGCATCGCGGTGATCTGGGCGGCGGTGGGGATGCGGTAGACGGCGGGGTCCATCCAGGCCGGGGGTGGGGTGTCGCTGGTGCGGCAGGCGATCCCGAGGGTGCCGCCGGGTCGTAGGACGCGGGCGATCTCGGTGAACGTCGTCGTCGGGTCGGGCATGAAGTAGACGGTGTGGACGGTGAACGCTGCGTCGGCGGATCCGTCGGAGAACGGGATGGTGGTGCCGTTGCTGTGGCGGAGATCGGCGCTCCCGTTGCGGCAGGCGTTGCGGTTGCGGGCGGTGGCCTGGTTGACCATGGTCAGGGAAGGGTCGGCGCCGAGGACGTGGTGGCCGGCGTCGAGGAGGACGGCGGCGGTGCGGCCTTGGCCGAAGCCGATCTCGAGCACGGTGCGGGGGTTGGTGAGGTCGAGCAGCGCGAGTGCGCGGTCGTTGGCCTCTGCGGTGTGTTTCACCATGGCTCGTCCAAAGATGCGGCCGAGCAGCCCGGTCGGGTGGCCGGATTGGCGGGATCGGATCCGTGCGATCAGCCCCGGAGCCGTGGTGGTGACGGCGGTCATCGGGCTGGTCCGACGAGGAGGTGGCGGATCATGGTCGCGCATGCTGAGGCGGTGTCGTCGGGGTACGGGCGCGGTGCGGGGTCCCAGGGCATCTTGACGGCCCATGTGGTGACGATCTCGACGATGGTGCGGGCGAGGATGGCCGGGTCGACATCGTTGGTCAGGTGAGCCGAGCGCAGGGTGAGGTAGCCGTGCCAGAGATCGACGACGGCGTAGCGGCCATCGCCGAACCAGACTGCAGCGAGATCGGGGATCTCGGCCGCGCATCGATCGACGACCATGATCGCCGTTCGCCGGCTTCGCATCACCTGGTGCAGGCCGATCGTGACGCGCTCGATCTCATCACCGACGGTGTTCGGGGTCCGGAGGCGTGTGCGGTCGGCGACGATGGCGGCCAGCTCGAGACCGGCGACCGCGTCGGCGAGCTCGGTGGCAACAGCAGATGCGACCGCAGCCAGGTCGTGTGTGGAGGCGAGGCCGTCGGCGGGCAGATCATCTGGTGCGTCGGCCCACGCGATCACCGCGGCGAACAAGATCTCCTTCGAGTCGACCGCACGGTAGATGGTCCCTTTCGACACACCGAGCCGCTCGGCGATGTCGTCCATCTGGGTGTGCTGGTATCCGTGCGCGACGAAGGCCGCAGCAGCGGCATCGAGGAGCTTCGCGTTTCGATCAGCTGGTGTGGTCCGAGGCATTCACTCAAGATAACTGACTCAGTCAGTATCGTCAATCGAATGGTGGCTCGTGTGCTGTGTGCCATGCCTGGAAGCCGCCGATCAGGTCTGTGGCCCGGTGGAGGCCGAGCAAGCGGAGTGCGGCGGCGGCGAGGCTCGATTGGTAGCCCTCGTTGCAGACGATCACGATGCGAGTGTCGTAGCCAGTGACCTCGACGATGCGGTGCGGGCTCGCAGGGTCGAGGCGCCACTCGAGCACGTTGCGGTCGATGACGATGGCTCCCGGCACCGCTCCGTCGCGGGTGCGTTGCTCGACAGGCCGGATGTCGATGACGATCGCGCCGTCGCCGAGTTCGAGGTCGAGCAAGGCAGGGTCGACGCGGTCGAGTTGCGCGCGGGCCTCGGCGAGCAGGTCGTCGATCGAGCGTGGGTCGGTCCGTCGGGGGTTCATGGTCGTGCCGGGCGGTGGGTTTCGTGCATGCGCACGATCACGACGACGCCGGATGCGGCGGTGAGGGCGGCGACGGCGTAGATGGCGGCTTCGATGGAGACGAGGTCGGCGAGGACGCCGGCGACGAGCGCACCGACGGCGAAGCCGCCGTCGCGCCAGAGCCGGTAGATGCCGACGGAGCGGGCGCGCCAGGTGGGGTGGGCGACGTCGCCGATGGCGGCGAGCAGGGTGGGGTAGACCATGGCGGTGCCGATGCCGAGCAGGACTGCGCCGATCGCCCAGAGGGTGAACCCGGTGACGGTGGCCATCCAGGCGAGCGCGGCGGCTTGGGTGAGCATGCCGCCGGCGATGAGGGGTTTGCGGCCGATCCGGTCGGAGAGACCGCCGGTGTAGAGCTGGCCGAGACCCCACGCGGCGGGGTAGAGGGCGGCGAGGATGCCGATGCGGCCGACGGACATGCCGGCGGCGGCGAAGAAGATCGGGAACAGGCCCCAGGCAAGCCCATCGTTGAGGTTGTTGACCAGCCCGGCCTGTGAGCACGACGAGAGGGCCTTGTCGCGGAACGAGGTGAGTCGGAAGATCTCCCCGGTCGTCAACCCCTCGTGATGATCGGCGCTGCTGGCGACGTGGTTGGCGGCCTCGTGGTGGGCGTGGGCGCGGGTCTCTTTCACCGCAAGTGTGGACAGGCCGAGGCCGAGGGCTGCGTAGGCGAGGCCGAGGAAGAACGGTGCGGGGCGGAGTCCGTGTTCGGCGGCGATCCAGCCGGTGGCGAGCGCGGTGATGGCGACTGCTCCGTAGCCGGCGGCTTCGTTGAGGCCCATTGCGAACCCGCGCCGTGCGGGTCCGACGAGGTCGATCTTCATGATGACGGTGGTGGACCAGGTGAGGCCTTGGTTGACGCCGAGCAGCACATTGGCGAACACCACCCAACTCCACGTCGGGGCCCACATCAAAAGCAGCGGCACGGGGATGCCGACGATCCAGCCGGCGACCAGCACGGGTTTGCGGCCGTAGCGATCCGAGAGCGTCCCGGCGAAGAAGTTGGTCGCGGCTTTCACGATGCCGAACGCAGCGATGAAGGTGAGCGTGGCGGTGTACTTGTCGAGCCCGAATTCGTCGGAGGCGAGCAGTGGCAGGACGGTGCGTTCCTGGCCGATCATGCCGCCGACGAGCGCGTTCACGCCGACGAGGAGCATGAACTGAGCGAGGTTCTCCCGGAGCCCGAGCCGGATCCCGGGGGGAGCGGTCGTGGTGGTGCTCATCGGCCGGCCTCCAATGCTCGGCCGGTCGCAGTGGCCCAGGTGTCGGGTCCTCCGTCGAACACGCGGGTGGTGACACCGTGTGCGGTGAGGATGCTGGCGGCGGTCATGGCGCGTTCGCCGTGCCCGCACATCACCGTCACCGCCCCGTTGCTCGGTATCGGTGCGGTCGAGACGGCGCCGAGCTCGACGTTGCGCGCTCCGGGGAGGTGGCCAGCCGCGAACTCGTTCGCCTGGCGCACGTCGGTCACGGGCCCGTCGATCAGGTCGACGCCGATGACCGGGATCGTCGCGACCGGCCGGCCGCTCGCCGCCCAGGCGTCGACGCCGCCGTCGAGCTCGCCGATGATCTGTTCGTGACCGACATCGAGGCATTGGCGGACGAGGTCGCGACGGTCCTGGTCGGGGTGGAGCACGAACACAACAGGGGTGCCGGCGGTGACCAGCCAGCCGAGCCATGACCCGAACACCGGTCGCAGCGTGTTCGAGATCGATCCCAGAAGGTGACCGGCGCCGAACGTCGCGAATGGCCGGGCATCCACGACCACCGCACCGTCGGCGACGCGTCGCGCGACGTCGTCGGCGTCGAGGAGCGGCAGCGCCGGGATGTCGTCGATGCGAGTGGGACCGCGCCGGTTCAGCTCGGGCAGCCGGGCGAAGTAGGTGGGGAAGGTGCCGAACCCGTCGACGAGCCGGTCCACGAATGCACGCTCGTCGGAGAGCGACAGCAGAGGATTCGTGGCCCACTCGCGGCCGAGGGTGCTGGTGCGCTCCACGGCGCCGGGAGCAGAGCAGAACGAACCGGTCCCGTGCGTCGGGTACACCGGCACGGTGTGAGGGAGCGTGTCGAAGCGATGCAGTGAGCGGAACATGTCGTGCGCGAGGGGCACCGCCAGTTCGGGTCCGCACAGATCGGTCCGCCCGACCGTGCCGACCATCAACGACCCACCCGTGAACAACGCCGCCGGTACACCGTCGGCATCGAGCGCATAGGCGTGATGATCCGGCGTGTGACCGGGGGTGGCGATCGCGGTCAACCTGACGCCGAGGGCAAGCGAAACCTGCTCGCCGTCTCTGATCGCATGATGGGGGGTCTGCAGGTTCGACGCCGCTGGAGCGATGAACGTGACGCCACGGCGGGCGACAAGACCAGGGCTGCCTGTCACATAGTCGGCGTGGGAGTGGGTGTCGATCGTCCACGCGAGGCGCCAACCCGACCGATCCATCAGCGCTTCGTGCTCGGTGGGGAAGCGGGGCGGGTCGACGATCGCTGCGGTGCCGTCACCGAGGTCGATCACGTACGACGAATGCCCGAGACCCTCGTCGACGAACGCGTGCACCTGCATCCGGAACCTCCACCCCATTCTCAAAGAATCACTTGAACATTGATCCGCGGCCGCGTAGCTTGTCAAGCGGTCATTTGAATAGAGTGGTGGAGGTGGTGATCGATGGGTGATCGGGTCGCGAAGGACGCGTTGTACGACGGGTTCGCCGAGGTCGCAAAGGCGTTGGCGAACGGCCGGCGGGCCGAACTGATCGACGTTCTCGCCCAGGGCGAACGTCATGTCGAGGAGCTGGCCGACGAGATCGGCCAGAGCATCGCCAACACGTCGTTCCACCTGCGCACACTGGCGACGACCGGCCTCGTATCGACCCGCCGTGACGGCACCCGGATCTACTACCGGCTCATGTCTGAGCGAGTCGTCGAACTGTGGACGGCACTGCGAGACGTCGCCGCCGCCCACCACGCCGAGCTCGACGATCTCGCCGCCGCCTACCTCGGTGACCGCTCCCGGCTGGAGGAGATCGGGCAGGCCGAACTCGCCGAACGTCTCGCCTCGGGTGCCGTGATCGTCATCGACGTCCGCCCAGCGCCCGAGTTCGCTGCAGGGCACATCGCTGGAGCGCGTTCGATCCCGATCCACCAACTCGCCGAGTCCTTGAAATCGATTCCGCGTGACGTCGAGATCGTCGCCTACTGCCGAGGCCCGTACTGCGTGATGGCCGATGACGCCGTGCGCCTGCTGCACCGCCGAGGTCGTGCGGCTCGCCGGCTCGCCGACGGCTTCCCCGAATGGCGACGAGCGAAGCTCCCCGTGGAGATGGAGGAGGCGTCGTGACGACGGTCTGCAGGCGTGGAGTTTCTGTGCGATCTGGATGGGTACGTCGAGGCAGGGGATCCAGCCGGGTGGGTCGATCGCGAAGACGGCGAGAGCGATCCCTTCGGGCTCGATGAGTTCGTGTCGGTCGGCGGGGGTGTGGTCGATGGCGACTTCGAAGGTGATGCTGCCGAAGTCTCGGCCTTC
>JAYUSX010000510.1:0-2621 GCA_043755475.1 Actinomycetota bacterium | reverse complement strand
TCGGGTACACCTCGAAGCCGGCCTGCACCAGACCCGGCACCAATCGGTCGCGCTTGGACTGCATCTCCGTGGACAGCCCCTGGAAGAAGCCATCGCCGAGCATCAGCCCGGCGGCGATGCCCACCTGGAACGGACCGCCGTTGACGTAGGTGAGGAACTGCTTCGCGGTGCGGGCCGCAGTGACGAGCGCAGCCGAGCCGCACAGCCACCCGATCTTCCAGCCGGTGGTGTTGAACGTCTTACCGCCGCTCGAGATGCTCAGCGTGCGCTCGCGCATGCCCGGCAGGGTCGCCATCGCGAGGTGCTCGGCGCCGTCGAACAGCAGGTGCTCGTACACCTCGTCGGTGATCACGATCAGGTCGTGTTCGATCGCCAGGTCTGCGATCGATTGCATCTCCGCTCGATCGAACACCTTGCCCGTCGGGTTGTGCGGCGTGTTGATCAGCATCAGCTTGGTCTTGGGCGTGATCGCAGCTCGCAGCTCATCGATGTCGAAACCGTAGGAGGGCGGGCGCAGCGTGACCGGACGTGCCGTGGCACCGGCCAACGCGATGCATGCCTGATAGCTGTCGTACATCGGCTCGAACAACACGACCTCGTCGCCGGTGTCGAGCAGGCCCAGCAGTGCGCCGGCGAGCGCCTCGGTCGCACCCGCTGTCACCAGCACCTCGGTGTCGGGGTCGTATGCCAGGCCGTAGAAGCGACGCTGGTGGTCCACGATCGCTTCGCGCAGGACCGGGAGACCGGACCCGGGTGGGTACTGGTTCTGTCCGCTGCGAATCGCCGCGACGGCGGCGTCGAGCACCTCGACCGGTCCATCGGTGTCGGGAAAGCCCTGGCCGAGGTTCACGCTGCCGGTGGATGCTGCGAGGGCGCTCATCTCGGCGAAGATCGTGGTGCCGAAACCCTGGAGCTTGGCGGTGAGGAACGGAACCCGACTGCTGGTCACGCCGGTCAGGCTAGGACGCCGACGGTCGTACTCCGAGATGGGCCGGACCGAAGCTCTCGGGAAGCAGTTCGCCCAGCGTGAACGATCGACGTACACCTTCGGGGCCGGCGACGTGGACGGGAGTGTGGAGCTGCGCGAACTCGCGGATCTTCTGGCGACATCCGCCGCATGGGGTCGTCAGCTGATCGCCGGCCGGGCCGACCACCAGCACCTCGACGACGTCGCGTTCACCGGCCGCGACCATGGCCGAGAGCGCTCCGCCCTCGGCACACACCCCCTGCGGATACGCGGCGTTCTCCATGTTGGCGCCGGCGAACACCGCTCCTGAACGGGTGCGAACTGCGGCCCCGACGAAGAAGCGGGAATAGGGGGCGTACGCGTGGGCCTGTGCGGCCGTCGCAGCATCGAACAGCCGCTGCACATCGGGGGTCATGTGTGTCAGGTTATGCGTGGCGTCTGCCACGATGGGCGCCATGGCTACCGCCTCCACCTCTTCGCTGCCAGATCCCGCTCCACAGTCACGTCCTCGGGGGCGAGGCCGTCTGCTCGACAACGCGGTGGCACGCACGGTGCTGTCGATCTGGGCGTGGTTCGTGCTCGGTCTGGTGATCATCCTGTGGACGCCGATGGTGTTCATCGTCTGGCTCGTCACACTCCCCTTCGACAGGGGTCACTACGCAGCGGGCTACCTGTTCCGCAAGCTCTGCGTGGCCCATCAGGTGCTCAACCCGCTCTGGACCTTCCGCACCACGGGTATCAACATCACCGATCCACGGCGACCGTACGTGGTGGTCGCGAACCATCAGAGCTTCGTCGACATCCTGCTGATCTCACACCTCCCGTGGGAGATGAAGTGGCTGTCGAAGCAGCACTTCTTCCGCTTCCCGCTGGTGGGCTGGATGATGCGGATGGCCGGCGACATCCGCCTGGTACGCGGCGAGCGCGACAGCGTGATCCAGGCGATGGCAGCCTGCAAGGATCGGCTCGACAAGAAGACAAGTGTGATGATCTTCCCGGAAGGCACCCGATCGAGAGACGGCGAGCTGAAGCAGTTCAAGGACGGAGCCTTCCGCCTCGCGATCGAGAACCAGGTACCGATCCTGCCGCTGGCGGTGAACGGTGCGTACGACGCGATGGTGAAAGGCGACTGGCGCTTCGGTGTGAGCGACGCAGAGGTTCGCGTGCTGGCGCCCATCAGCACCGAAGGCCTCACCCTCGATGACCTCCCGATGCTGCGGGAACAAGCGCATCAGGTGATCGCGGACGCGGTCCACGACATGCGCGGCATGCCACGGCCCGGGATCCCCACATGAGCGTGGGCAACCGATTGCAAGTTCACCATGAGGTGGCCGACGCTCTGAGCGACGGTCGGCCGGTCGTGGCCCTCGAGTCGACGATCATCAGCCATGGGATGCCGTATCCCACCAACGTCGCGATGGCCACCGAGGTCGAGGCGATCGTGCGGGCCCAGGGTGCCGTGCCGGCGACGATCGCCGTGCTGAACGGAGTCGCTCACGTCGGGCTCTCCGCAGAGCACCTCGAACTGCTGGCCACGCACCCCGAGGTGCACAAGGCCACCACTCGCGACCTGCCGTGGCTGCTGGCGACGGGCAAGCACGGTGCCACCACCGTTGCCGCAACGATGCGACTCGCCGCCCGTGCCGGCATCCGC
>JAYUSX010000509.1:0-6564 GCA_043755475.1 Actinomycetota bacterium | reverse complement strand
GCATCGGCGTGCGTTCGACGTGCCTGAGGTGGTGGGCACCCCCGAGCTCGGCCTGTTCCTCATCGGTCCCACGATCCCGTCGCTCGTGTTCGGCCAGGTCGGCGACGCGCTCCAAGCCCTGCTCGAAGGTGCTGCGATCCTGGTGATCATCTACCTGGCCACCAGCTACGCGGTGATCGCACTGGTCGGCTGGGCCGTCCGACGGAGCGCTGCGCAACTCCCCACGCTGGCAAGCCTGGTGGTGCGGGCCCTTCCGTTGCTGTTGCTGTTCACCACGTTCTTGTTCATCAACGCCGAGGTGTGGCAACTCGCCGGCAGCCTCACCGGCTTGCCGTACGTGGCCACGTTGGCCATCTTCTTCGTCCTCGGTGCCGTGTTCGTGCTGTCGCGAGTGCCGGGCATCATGCGCGGTCTCGCCACGTTCGACACGTGGGAAGCGGTGCGCGCCGCGGCGATGGGCACCCCCGCCGACGTCGTCGGGATGCCCGATGAAGGAGCCCCGCCGACGTTCGATCTCTCCCGTCGGCAGAAGATCAACGCAGCCTTGGTGACGGTGTTCAGCCAGGCGCTCCAGATCACCTTCGTCGCCCTGCTGCTCACCATGTTCTTCGTTCTGTTCGGTTTCCTCGCGATTCCCGAGGAGACAGCGAAGACATGGACCCAGTTGAGGGAGGTGCACGTGCTCGCAACCTTCGAGGTCAGCGGGCAGCCGCTCGTGATCAGCGAACCGCTGCTCCGCGTGGCCGGGTTCCTCGGCGCCTTCACCGGGATGTACTTCACCGTCGTGCTCTCCACCGACAGCACCTACCGCGACGAGTTCGCGGATGACGTCGGGCCGCAGATCCGCCAAGCGCTGGCCGTGCGTGTCGCGTATCTGCACCATCGGCTCCGCCCCGATGCCTCCTGAGCAACCGATCGACGTCGTCGGGCGGGTAGTTTGCGATCCAACTGGTCGCCACCGTGGACGGCCAGGTCACATGCCATTCCCCGGAGGTCCACATGTCGCATGAGTTCTTGTCTCCCGCCTGGATGGAGGCAGCTCGCGAGATCCGCGAGAAGTACGCCGACCAGGCCGCCAAGGTCACCACCAGCATCCGCATGAACCAGGTGATCACCGAGGTGCCCGAGACGGTCAATGGTGAACTCACGCTCAAGACCTTCATGGACACCTCGTCGGGTGCCGTGGTGATGGACCTCGGTGAGCTCGAGTCCGCCGACCTCACCGTCACGACCGACTACGCCACGGCGTACAAGCTGTTCGTCGAACAGGATCAAGCAGCCGGCATGCAGGCGTTCATGGCCGGCAAGATCAAGGTGCAGGGCGACATGATGAAGATGATGGCGATGCAGACATCGATGCCCAACGACGACATCGCCAAGACCATCGCCCAGGAGATCAAGGACATCACCGCCTGATGGACCGGCTCTGACCGGCTCTCACCGGCTCCTGGTGCGATTCCGCGTGCGATGTCAGCCGCGTGGTGTGGAACGGGCGAACGACGCAGCCACGGTGCCCAACACCGCGACAACTGCGGCGACCCAGAAAGCGCGCTGATACGGCCCGAGGTCGCCCTGGCCGCTCGCTGAGGCGCTGATCGTGGTGAGCACGACCGTGCCCACCACCGCACCCAACTGCGACATCAACTGTTGCATGGCACCGGCGACGCCGAGGTCGCGCTCGTCGACGGCATTGGCCGTCAACGACGTCATCGCCGGTGAGGCGATGCCCAGCCCCGCCCCCGACAGCGCGAGCGCGATCACGACGAACCACAACGCCGTGTCCGCACCGACCATCGCCCAGCACACCATCGATGCGACCACTCCGATGGCCCCCGTCACCCCCGAGACTCGCTCGCCCACCCGTATCGTCACGAGTCCGGCGAGCGGGGCGATGAGCGAGAACGTCAGCGGTCGAGCGATCACGAGCAGTCCGGTCGTCGACGTCGACAACGCAAGCCCCCGCTCCAACACCTGCGGGGCGAGGATGAACCCACCCATGTAGGCGAAGTTCGTCAACGTCTGGCTCAGCACCGGGAACGCGATGTTGCGGGTGCGGAACCAGTCGAGCCGCACGAGCGGATCACTGACGGTCGACTCGATCCGAACGAACGCGACGAGGCTCGCGACGCCCAGCACCATGCACCCGATCACCGCGGCGCTGGCCCATCCCCACTTCGGTCCCTGGCTGATGCCCGCCAGAAGCGCCGTCGCACCGACCCCCAGGGCGAACGAGCCCTTCACGTCGAAGCGAACCCCGGTGAGACGATCGGTATCGGGCAAGAGCCACAGCGCCATCACCACACCGATCATGCAGAGCGGTGCCTGGACGGCGAAGATCGCCCGCCATCCGATCGACTCGACCAGCGGACCACCCGCCACCACACCGAGCACCGGCGCGCCCGCAGTGACGAAGCTCCAATACCCCAACGGCTTGACGCGGACCTCGGCAGCGAACAGCCGATTGATGTACGCCATCGCCGAAGGTCCGCACGCCGAACCGGCCGACGCCGACAGGATGCGGAACGCGATCATCGCCGGTGCGCTCCACGCGACCGCCGTGAGCGCGGCGAAGACGCCGGCGAGGAGCAGGCCCATGACGAACACGCGCTTGTGCCCCCACAGGTCGCCCGCCTTGCCGAAGGCGGGCCCCACCACCCCGAACGCGAGCATCGGGCCGGTGATCGCCCAGTTGAGGACGTTCACCGAGCTGTCGAGGTCGTCGGCGATGTCCTGCAATGACACGACGAGGATCGTGATCGTGAAGCTGACGGTGAACAGGCCGCCGAGGACGACCCAGAGCACCGCCCAGCGACGATCGATGCCGATCGTCGCGGCCAGACGTCGTCGCAGCAGGATCGGCCACGGCAGCACACCCAGCTCGTCGACTCCCGCAGGGTCGAACGACAGCGTGCGATCCGAACGGGTGTGCAGGTTCTCCCGCGGTCCCCGTGGCTCGTGCTCGATCGGGTCGACCTGCCCGGGTTGGCCGGGTTCGCCGGGTTCGCCGGGTTCGCCGGGTTCGCCGGATTCGCCGGGTTCGCCGGATTGGTCGAGGTGCGCGGCGTTCGGCGGATCTGGGCGCCCCGCCGACTCGGGTGCGGGTTCGCCGGGCGCTTCGTGCGCGCCGGTCACGCTCAGAGCGGACGGGCGAGAGGAGCCAGAGCGGTCGTGAGCTCGGCCACGGTCCAACGCGAGTCACGATCGACGCCATCGCCTCGGGACCAGCTCTCGATCATCGTCACGTTGCCTCCCTGGACGAGGAAGGTCTCCCCGGTGAAGGCGCACGCTTCGCTCGCCAGGTACGCGACCAGCGGCGAGATGTTCGCCGGGTCCCACTGATCGAACGCATCGGCCTTCGGGGTCATGATGTCTTCGAGACCCGGAGTGGCCAACGTGAGCCGGGTGCGAGCACCGGGCGCGATCGTGTTGCTCTTGACGTGGTACCGGACGAGTTCTTTCGCCACGATCTGGCTGAACGTCGCGATACCCGTCTTGGCCGCGCCGTAGTTGCTCTGGCCCGGGTTGGCGAACAGACCGGAGGTCGACGACGTGTGGACGATGTTGCGGGGCTTGACGACACCCGCCTTGAACTGCTCGCGCCAGTAGGCGGCGGCCCATCGAGTGGGAGCGAAGTGACCCTTCATGTGGACCGCCACGACGACGTCCCACTCCTCCTCGGTCATGTTCACCAACACACGGTCACGAAGGATGCCTGCGTTGTTGACCAGGATGTCGAGGTCACCGAAGTGCTCGATCGCGGCGTTGATCATCCGTTGGGCGCCTTGCCAATCGGCAACGTTCTCGCCGTTCACGATCGCCTCGCCACCCATGGCTTCGATCTCTTCGACCACCTGCTGGGCCGGGGAGATGTCGGCACCGGTGCCATCGTTGGTCGCGCCGAGATCGTTGACCACGACCTTGGCCCCCTCTGCAGCGAAGAGCAGCGCGTGCTCTCGTCCGATGCCGCGCCCGGCACCGGTGATGATCGCGACGCGGCCGTCGAGTGCGCCCATGTGCGGAACCCCTGTCTGCAGTGTGTCGGTGTTGATTGAGTGTGTGCCGGTGCGAGTGTGACGTTGACTGGCGTCACGCTGCTCCGTGGCGATCATCGTTGGCCAGTGGCGACACGCGATGACCTGGGCGCACGCTAGCGAGAACAGCTCGACCGACGCGATTCGAGAGTCATCGCCCGGTCGGGCATCGACGGCTGCGCTCGATGGCCTCGAACCTCGATGGCTTCACTCGACGGCCTGCCGCGGACATCCACGCGACGTCGGTCTATGGCACCTCGGCCGGGGCCGGAGCTGCAACGGCGAAGGTGAGATCGATCAACGTGCCGCGGGGGAACGCCGCTCCTCCGCCGATCGAGATGCCGCCCACCTCGGCCAGCACGTTCACCCCTGCCGGATCGCCCTTGACCTGACCGATCCCGAGACCGGCAGCGGCGAGCGCATCGGTCGCTGCCTGCACACCCAGGCCAGCGAGCGGCGGGACGGCCACGATGTCGGGACCCTTCGACACGACGATCGACACGGTGCTGCCCGGCGGCAGTTCGGTGCCGGCTGCGGGGTTCTGGGCGACGACCGCACCGACAGGAACGTCGGCGCTGAATTCCTCCGACGCATCCACCACCAGGTCGACCGCCTGCAGCGCCGCCGTGGCATCGGCGGCCGCCAGCCCGACCGTGTCCGGCACCACGCGGGGTGCAGGTCCGGCGGAGACGACGACCACGATCGGCGTCCCCGGGAGCACGGTGTCGCCCGCCCGGACCGCCGGCTGATCCATGACGCTCCAGGACACGATCTCGTCGACGGGCACGTCGTCGTTGAACGTTCGATCGCCCACCTCGAGTACGAGGCCGAGCTCCAGCAGGTCGGCAGTGGCCTGATCGACGGTGAGGCCGACGATCTCGGGCAACACCCTGGGCGCGGGTCCGGAGCTCACCACGAGCGTGAGATCGTCGCCCTCATCGAGCGTCGTTCCGCTCGGCGGGTCGGTACGGATCACGAGGCCGGCTGCGATGCCGTCGTCGGATTCGGGGACGACCAGCACGTTCCAACCGAACTCGCTGATCATGTTCAGTGCTTCACCCTGCGCGACGAGCGAGAGATCGGGAACGTCGTTCGACACGGTGCGTCCCGACCACCACACGGCGCCGGCGACTGCGACGGCTGCGACCACGACGATGGCGAGCGCCACGAACGGGCCGCGACGCCGCCGGCCGGTCCTGCCCAACTCGGCCTCGACCGATGCGGACGGTGCCAGATGTTCGTCGCGATCGTCTGGCGCGTGGGGCTGTTCTGGCTGGTCGGGCTGGTCGGGGGTGTCGGCCGATTCGATCGACGGCTCCAGGCCGACGTCGGTGCCTGTCGCCGCCACCGGCCCCTCGGTCAGGTCGGTCGCATCGGTCGGCTCGGTCGCGTCGGTCGGCTCGTTCGCGTCGGTCGGACCGTCGGTGATGCCATCGACACGGGCATCGGAGACGGCTCCCGGTGGGGTGACGGGGGGTGTATCCGTTGGAGTGACGCTCACCGCCGATGACGGCGAGGACGGGCCGCGGGCGGGGTCGGGCAGCCAAGGCTTCGGCGCGACACCATCGGACACGTCCGGCCGATCGGCTTCGGACCCATCGTCAGCGTCGCCCGGATCGCGGATCTCCGCCTCGCTCACCGACGCCTCGCTGACCAGCGCCTCGGCGACCAGCCCGTCGCTGACCGGTGCCTCGCTTTCCGGTGCCTCGCTTTCCGGCGTGACCGGTCGACGGAGCATCCCGGTCGGCGACGTCGGGTCGGGAACGGCGGGAGCCGATGCGAACAGACCTCCACCGACCAGCGCCAACGGCGCCGGGCGCGGCAACTTCTCCGCCGCCTGGTGCAATGCCCGTCCGAACTCGGCCGCCGACGAACGATCGTCGCCGTCGGGACGGCCCGCACGCTCCAGCACCGCCGCGAGCGGGCCGAGGTCCGCCGACACCGGCATGAGCTTGTCGACCCGGTTCGACAGCGTTGCCACCGACGAGTCCCCGACGAACGGGAGTTGGCCGGTCACGGCCTCGAGCAAGCACAAACACAGGGCGTACACGTCGCTCTTCGTGGTCGGTTCGAGCCCCTTCGCCTGCTCCGGCGACGCGAACTTCGCCTTCTCGATGTTCACCCCGGTCGGTTCGACCCACCAGGAATCGCTGACCAACTGGGCCAGGCCGACATCGGCAAGGCGGAGCCGACCGTCGATACCGAACACGAGGTTCGCCGGCCGAATGTCGCCGTGCACCAGACCGAGCCGATGGGCGGCGTCGAGTCCTCGGCAGGCATCGAGGCCGATCATCACCACCTGAGAGGGGCTGAGTTGGCGGCCACGGTCGCGGAGGTCGCGAAGGCTTCCGCCGGCGAGGTTCTCGCACACCACGAAGTGCACCTTCCGACCGCTCCACGTCGCGGTGCCCGTCTCGATGACCTCGGTGAGGTGCGGATGCCGCGCGGACAGGACCTGTGCCATGGTCTCGTGGAACCGCTCCTCGAATCCGGGTCGAGCGCAGATGTCGGGATGGATGATCTTCACGGCCAC
>JAYUSX010000508.1:0-6569 GCA_043755475.1 Actinomycetota bacterium | reverse complement strand
GCCTGGTACTCCACCTGGGCCCAGCCGGCGCCGATCCCCATGTCGGCCCGGCCTCCCGACAGCTGGTCGATCGTGGTGATCGCCTTGGCCAGCACCGCCGGATGGCGATAGCCGATCGAGTACACCAAGGAACCACAGCGCACCTTGGTGGTGCTGCACGCGAGCGCTGCATGCATCGCCACCGCCTCGAGGCACGCAGCGTCGTCGGGTCTGCCGGTGGCGCCGTAGAAGTGATCCCAGATCGAGATCCAGCCATACCCAAGGTCTTCGATGCGGCGCCACACCGTGCGGAGCTCGTCCGCCGTGGTGTGCTGCAAGCCGGCGTGCACTCCGAACACGGTCATGGTCGTTGACGGTAGTCTGCGCCGATGTCACGCGCCCTCGTTGCCACCGGAATGGAACTCGAGTACGACACGTTCGGTTCGCCCGACGACCCCACACTGCTGCTGGTGATGGGATTCACCGCCCAGATGATCCAGTGGGACGAGAAGTTCTGCCAGCTGCTGGCCGACACAGGCCTTCATGTCGTGCGCTTCGACAACCGCGACTGCGGTCTCAGCTCGAAGCTCGACGGCATCAGCGTCGACTCCGACGCCGTCTTGACCGCGGCGCTCACCGGTGGCGAACTGCCGCCGGTGCCGTACACCCTCAGCGACATGGCCGCCGACGGGATCGGGCTGCTCGATCACCTCGGCGTCGAGCGGGCACACATCATGGGTGCCTCGATGGGCGGGATGATCGTGCAGACGATGGCGATCGAACACGCCGCTCGTGTGCGCACCCTGATCTCGGTGATGAGCACCACCGGCGACCCCAGCGTGGGGCAAGCCGCGCCCGAGGTGCTCGGCGTGTTGCTCTCGCCGCCGGCCTCCAACCGTGACGAGTACATCGAGACCTCGCCGAAGTGGATGGTGTGGCACTCGAAGAAGCACCGCAGCGAGGCGCGCACGAAAGAGCTGGCAGCAGTCTCGTACGATCGGTCGAGCTACTCCGATGGCGGCCCGCGCCAACTGGCGGCGATCTTCGCCACCGGAGATCGCACCGAGCGACTCCAGCAGCTCGACGTGCCGGCCCTGGTGATCCACGGCCGCGACGACACGCTCATCACCCCCAGCGGTGGCTTCGCGACCGCCGACGCGATCCCTGGCGCGCACCTGCTGTACCTGGCCGACATGGGCCACGACATCCCCGAGCCGCTGTGGCCCGTGGTGGTCGACGCCGTCGCCACCCTCACCCGATCCGCCTGACCAAACGCACTCGGTGCCGCTCGGTGGGGGCGCGCCGACTAGAAACGCTGCCATGGCTGGACCGCTCACCGGATATCGGATCATCGAACTCGCAGGCATCGGGCCTGGCCCGTTTGCAGCGATGCTGCTCGCCGACATGGGTGCCGAGGTCATCCGCGTCGAACGGGCGCAGTCGGTGCGCGGTCCCGCGCCCGACACGCCCCACTTCGACGTCATGCTGCGCGGACGCCGCAACATCGCGATCGACTTGAAGCACCCCGACGGAGTCGCCACGCTGCTCGACCTGGTGGCGGGGGCCGATGCACTGGTCGAGGGCTTCCGCCCCGGAGTGATGGAGCGCCTGGGCATCGGCCCCGACGTGTGCTTGGCCCGCAACCCGAAGCTCGTGTTCGGGCGGATGACCGGCTGGGGTCAGGAGGGCATGTACGCCCAGGCCGCCGGGCACGACATCAACTACATCGCGCTCGCCGGGGCGCTGGCTCACTTCGGCCGCGCGGGCGAGGCACCGGTGCCACCGCTGAACATGGTGGGCGACTTCGGCGGCGGCGGCATGTTCCTGGCCTACGGCGTCGTGTGCGCGCTGCTCGAGGCGCAGCGCAGCGGGCAGGGTCAGGTGGTCGATACCGCGATGGTCGACGGCGCTGCGGTGCTGATGAGCATGTTCTGGGCGTTCAAGAACGTCGGGGCCTTCGACGAGAACAAGCGGGGCACGAACCTGCTCGACACCGGCGCCCATTTCTACGATGTGTATCGCTGCCAGGACGGCGAGTACATCTCGCTGGGTTCGATCGAGCCGCAGTTCTACGCCGAACTGCTGCGGCTCACGGGCTTGAGCGAAGATCCCGAGTTCGCCCGGCAGATGGACAAGGACCTCTGGCCGCATCTGAAGGCGCGACTGCACATGGTGTTCGCGACCAAGACCCGCGCCGAGTGGTGCGAGATCATGGAGGCCACGGATGTGTGCTTCGCTCCGGTGCTCACGATGAGCGAAGCCGCCGAGCATCCACACAACGTTGCCCGCGACACGTTCATCGACGTCGCTGGCGTGAAGCAGCCGGCGCCCGCACCGCGTTTCTCGCGCACGATCCCCGAGGTCAAGAGCGCGCCGGCACACCCGGGCCAGCACAGTCGAGAGATCCTCGCCGACTGGGGTCTCGCCGCCGAACGCATCGATGCGCTCCTGGCCTCGAAGGCAGTGGTGGACGCCTGATGGGCACGCTGGTGTGCTTCCACGCTCATCCCGACGACGAAGCGATCGCGACGGGCGGGTCGATGGCTCGGGCTGTCGCCGAGGGGCACCGGGTGGTGCTCGTCGTGGCGACCAACGGCGACCACGGCGAGGTCCCCGAGGATCTGGCACCGGGGGAGACCCTCATGGACCGGCGCCGCACCGAGACCTCCCGCTCCGCCGAAGTGCTCGGCATCCATCGAGTCGCGTGGCTCGACTACGCCGACAGCGGCATGACCGGTTGGGATCAGAACGAGCACGAGGAGTCCTTTCACCAGGCGCCGCTCGACGAGGCCGCCGAGCGCCTTGCCGCCATCTTGCGCGAGGAGGCCGCGGACGTGCTCACCACCTACGACTGGCACGGCGGGTACGGCCATCCGGATCACATCAAGGTGCATCATGTGGGTCATCGGGCGGCCGAGTTGGCCGGAACGCCGACCGTGTTCGAGTCGACCATGAACCGCGACGCGATCGTGCGGATGATGAGCGAGATATCCACGGACGATCAGCCCGATTTCGACCCCAACGGGCCGAGCGACGACGGCAACCCGTTCGGGTCGACCGAGAACGAGATCACCCACGCGGTCGACGTCACCCACTGGGTGCAGCGCAAGCGGGCGTCGATCGCCTGTCACGCCAGCCAGATCGGCGACTCGAGCTTCTTCATGTCGATGGAAGAACACGTCTTCGCCATGGCGTTCGGCACCGAGTGGTTCATCAAGAAGGGCGCTCCGGTCGGGATGCGCGCTGGGTGGTTGTTCGAGTGACGCGCCTGTACCTGGTGCGTCACGGACGAGCGTCTGCCGGGTGGGACGTCGACCCGGATCCGGGCCTCGACGACCTGGGCAAGCAGCAGTCGATCGACGTCGGCGCGGTGTTGGCGCCGCTTGGTCCACTGCACGTGGAGACGAGCCCGCTCCGGCGCTGCCAGGAGACAGCCGCACCGCTGTTGTCGGCGTGGAGGTTGCCGTTGATGATCGAACCGCGCATCGCCGAGATCCCCTCGCCCGAAGGCGTGGTGATGGCCGACAGAGTCGATTGGTTGCGCACCGCGATGCAGGGCACCTGGGCCGAGCTCGGGCCGCGCTACACGTCGTTCCGCGACGGCGTGGCCGCCGCGCTCCGGTCGCGCACGCGCGACTCGGTGATGTTCAGCCACTTCATCGCCATCAACGCGGCGATCGGCGTGGCAGTCGGCGACGACCGCCTGGTGATCCGAAGCCTCGACAACTGCTCCGTCACGGTGATCGATGTGGACAGGTCGGGCGAACTCTCGCTCGTCGAAGGTGGTCGCGAGGCCGACACGCTGATCCGCTGAGTCGAAGCCCGGTTCAGCTGCCAGACTGCCAGCGTGTCTCGCCATGCTCTGCCATCTGCAGTCTTCGTCGCGGCCGCCGTGGCGGCCGCCGTGCTGTTTGTCGGGTGCGGCTCCGACGATGGTCCGAGCGACGAGACCATCGTCCCGCTGATCACCACCACCACCTCCACCACCACCGCAGCGCCCACCACGGCGGTGCCGACGACCGTGGCTCCGACCACTGCCACCTCGACCACGTCGACCTCCACCACCTCGACCACGGTGCCCGCGACGACGACCACCACGATCCCGAAAGCGGCGGTCCTCGTGCTGCGCGACGACGGGCTCGGCGACGCGCTGTTCGGTGCCGATCCCGAACAGGTGGTGTCCTACGTGACTGCGAACCTCGGCAAGCCGACGGCCGACAGCGGATGGGCCGATCCGTTCTCGGCGTTCGGTGTCTGCCCGGGCACCGAGGTGCGCGGCGTCACCTGGGGCGATCTCACCCTGCTGTTCAGTGACGACTCGCCGGTCGTGTCGGGTCGCCGGCACTTCTTCAGCTACCTCTTGGGACCACCGTTCGGGTCGACCGTCCAACCCGCCGGCATGGCCACCTCCGAGCGCATCGGCGTCGGCAACACCGTGGGCGAACTCCGCTTCACCTACCCCGACGTCGAGTTGACCGACGACGAGATCCAAGGACCGTCGTTCACCCTCAACAACGGCATCAACGGCACGATGACCGGCTTGGCCGACGACGAGTTGATCAAGTTCATCTCCGCGGGTCCCCGCTGCGGGGAGTAGGACGTGCCCGGGCAGTCGCTGTACGACGTGTACCGCACCGGACTGTGGGTGCAGGTGGGAGTCAATGCGATGGCCGGCGGGTGGGCATTGGCCGCGCACCACTGGCCGGCACTCCGGATGAAGGCACTCTGGATCTTCACCGTGATCGCCCAACTCGTCGTGACGGCCAACGTGGTGATGGCGTCGGTGCTGCTCGCTCGCTACGACTGGGAGTTCCCCGAACTCCACATGCTGTACGAGTTCAGCGGCCTGGTGGCGATCGGCATCGTGTACTCCTACGCCCAGCAGATGAAGTCCCGACGTTTCCTCATCTACGGTGGCGGTGGGCTGTTCCTCATGGGCCTCGCGCTCCGCAGCCTGTTCATGACCTGACGGGGGTGAGCCGCTGCCGTCGCCGTCGTGGCCGTCGACGGACGAATCTCGACGCGCAGGCAGCGTCAGGCGTTGGCGAGCTTGCTTTCCAGTTCGTCGAGCGCCAAGCCCAGACGGGCCGGGAGACGATCGCCGAACTGGGCGTAGTGAGCGCGGATCTGTGGGATCGCGCTCGCCCAGCCGTCGGTGTCGATCGACAGCAACGTCGTCAGATCATCGGCAGAGACATCGAGGCCGGCGACGTCGAGGCCGTCGGCCGGTGGCAACAGCCCGATCGGGGTCTCGACCGCGGTCGCCGTGCCGGCGACTCGTTCGAACACCCACTTCAACACGCGGCTGTTCTCGCCGTACCCGGGCCACAGGAAGCGACCGTCGTCGTCGCGGCGGAACCAGTTGACGAAGAAGATCTGTGGCAGGTTGGCGGCGTCGGTGTGCTTGCCCACGGCGAGCCAGTGGGCGAAGTAGTCGCCCATGTTGTAGCCGCAGAACGGCAACATCGCCATCGGGTCGAAGCGCAGGGTGCCCACCGCTCCCTGCTGGGCTGCGGTGGTCTCGCTGGCCATGATCGAGCCGAGGAACACGCCGTGCTCCCAGTCGGTGGCCTGGGTGACGAGCGGGACGGTGGTGCGGCGACGGCCGCCGAAGAGGATCGCCGAGATCGGCACGCCGGCCGGGTCTTGCCATTCGGCAGCGATCGACGGGCACTGCGAAGCCGGTGCGGTGAAGCGGGCATTGGGATGAGCAGCCGGTGTGTCGGTCTCGGGCGTCCACTGGTTGCCACGCCAGTCGGTCGCGCGGGCGGGCGGCGTGTCGCTCATGCCCTCCCACCACACATCGCCATCGGACGTGAGGGCGGTGTTGGTGTAGATCGAGTTGCCCCAGAGGGTCTCCATCGCGTTGGCGTTGGTGTCGTAGCCGGTGCCGGGGGCGACGCCGAAGAAGCCGGCCTCGGGGTTGATCGCATACAGGCGTCCGTCGGCACCGAACTTCATCCAGCAGATGTCGTCACCGATCGTCTCGGCCTTCCAGCCCGGGATGGTCGGCACGAGCATGGCCAGGTTGGTCTTGCCGCACGCCGACGGGAATGCCGCGGCGATGTACTTGAACTCGCCCTGCGGGTTGGTGAGCTTGAGGATCAGCATGTGCTCGGCCAGCCAGCCGTCGTCACGCGCCATCACCGAAGCGATGCGCAACGCGAAGCACTTCTTGCCCAGCAGCGCATTGCCGCCGTAGCCCGAACCGAAGCTCATGATCTCGCGGGTCTCGGGGAAGTGGACGATGTACTTGTTGTCGGGGTTGCAGGGCCACGCCACGTCTGCCTGACCGGGCTCGAGCGGGGCGCCGACAGAGTGCACGCAGGGCACCCACTGGCTGTCACCCAGCACGTCAAGGGCTGCCTGGCCCATGCGGGTCATGATCCGCATGTTGACCGCCACGTAGGCAGAGTCGCTCAGTTGCACGCCGATGTGGGCGATCGGTGAACCGAGCGGGCCCATGCTGAACGGCACGACGTACATCGTGCGGCCCCGCATCGCACCGCTGTAGAGCCGCTTCATCTCGGCACGCATCGCCGATGCCTCGCGCCAGTTGTTGGTCGGGCCGGCATCTGCGGCATCGGCCG
>JAYUSX010000507.1:0-17307 GCA_043755475.1 Actinomycetota bacterium | reverse complement strand
GGTCGACCAACTGACGATGGAACGCGAACCCGCTCCACACGTGTACCGCATGCTCGTCGGAGCGCTCCGCACCGTCGCCGAGCGATCGGGACCGCTGGTCGTCTCTGCGTTCTACTGGAAGCTGCTCGCCTCCGAGGGTGTGAGCCCGCAGCTCGACGAGTGCGTGCGCTGTGGCGAGGCCGAGCCACTGGTCGCTTTCGACGTCGCAGAGGGAGGCGTGTTGTGCCGTTCGTGTCGGACGGGTGCAGCGATCTCGGCCGACGCGCTGTCGGTGATGAGGATGATCCTGGGCGGGCGCATGAACGAAGCGCTCGATCTTCCTGCGTCGCCGGTCACCCACGAGGTGGCCGGACACGCCAATCGCGCCCTCGAACACCACCTCGAGCGCCGCTTGCGCACCGTTGCGATGTTCGAGGCACACTGATCTGCCGCATGTGACGACCAGGGTCAACTGGTCGGCGAGCCGAACCGCCCATGGTCGAAGTCGACCATCGCTTGTCGCAGTTCAGCCTGGGTGTTCATGACGAACGGCCCGTAGCGAGCGACAGGTTCGTTCAGTGGTTGGCCGGTGAGCACGATGATCTCGCTGCTGTCGGCCACGCCGGTCACGGTCAACTCGCTGCCGTCGATGACGGCCAGAACGCCATCGGCGACGTCGGTGTCGGCCACTCGTGCGGCGCCGGTGAGCGGGTAGACCAGCACCGTGTGGCCGCTGGGCAGCTGCGTGGTCGCCGGTGCGCCTGCCTCGAGCGTGAGGTGGGCGTACGAGATCGGTGTGTGGGTCTGGCCAGGGCCGACCAGACCGAACAATTCTCCTGCGATCACGCGTACCTCCGCGCCGGGCTCCGATCGGCGGGCGACGTGTTCGGCGGTGATGTCCTGATATGCCGGCTCGATCATCTTCTTCGTCGCCGGCAGGTTCACCCACAGCTGCAGCCCGTGCACTCGACCGCCCGCGGCCTGTGCCCGTGGCGAGGGACCTTCCTTGTGCAGCACACCGGAGCCTGCGGTCATCCACTGGGTGTCGCCCGGACCGAGCAGGCCGTGATTGCCCATCGAGTCACGGTGTTCCTCGTCGCCCTCCACGATGTACGTGACCGTCTCGAAGCCGCGATGAGGGTGCCAGGGCGTGCCCTTGGCCTCGCCCGGGGCGAAGGTCATCGGGCCGATGTGGTCGAACAGCAGGAACGGATCCAGGAACGACAGCGACGCGGTGGGGAAGGGGCGGCGGACGACGAAGCCGTCGCCCTCGATCGCGCGTTGAGCGGGGACGAGCCGGCTGACGTTGGCTGCCGACGCCGTGTGATGGGTGTTCCGAGAATGGTCGGTGATCATTGACTCTGCAACGATTGCCAAGGATGAAGTATTCCGTCCGACTTGCCCTCAGCAGTCATCGAAGACGTATCCGGGGTTCGATCCGCTTCGGATGCCATACACCGTGACCTCTGCCGGATCTGGCACCGCGGTCGTGTAGGTCTCGCCGTCGAACGTGCCGAAGAACTCGCCGCTCGACTGCAGCACGAGCGTCGCTCCGCCCGACTCGCCGAAGCCCTGTGAGTAGCACCCGCCAGGGTTGGCGGTCATCGCATCGGGGAAGTCCGACCACCGGGCACCCAGCGGCAGGCCTTGCGTGGTCGTCAGCACCGGTTCGATCGGATCCTCGGCGCTGAAGTAGTCGTAGCCGACGAACTGCAGTTCCTCCACCGACGCACCCCCGAACGAGATGCAGAAGCCGTTGTCGAAGCACGCCCGACGGAGGAAAGGGAAGGCGAAGATCGACTCGTCGGCCTCGTTGATGAAGCTGCCGGACTCGTCCGCGGTGGGGAACGTCGCCGAAGTGTTCGTTGCGGGCGCTCCGAGCAGAGACACCAACACATCGAGTGCAGCCTGGGCGCCGGTGCCGAACGCCACCGGTCCGATCGCTGTGCCCGACAGCTGCAGATCTGCCGCGGTCAGCGGTGCGGTCGTCGTCGTGGGCGCCAGCGTGCTGATCGGTGCGGAGGTCGTCGTGGGCGCCACGGTGGTGGTGGGCGCCGCCGTCGTGGTGGATGCCGACACGGTGGTGGTCGGCGTCGAGTCGGCAGTCGACGACGCCGTCGTGCTGGCAGCTCCCGTCTCGTCGCTTCCGCCTCCGCAGGCGCCGGCAACCAGCAGGACAGCGACGATGGGGAAGGCCCTCCGGGTGGCCCTCCTCATCAGCGTGGTCCTCATCACGGTGTTGCTCATCACGGTGTTGCTCATCAAGGGTTCTCCTCTGAACATCGCTCGCCCTGCACATCATGCTTGCGCGAGCGGGCCGGGGAGCGGCTCATCGCTCGTCGGTCCGGAATCAGGCCGCCTTGAGGTACGGACGGCGCCGTAGCCTGTTGGCCGTGCCAGCGACCGACCTCGACCAGATCGTCAACCTCTGCAAGCGCCGTGGCTTCGTGTATCCCTCGGCCGAGATCTACGGCGGATTCCGGTCGAGCTACGACTACGGCCCGCTCGGGTCGCTCATGCTCCGCAACGTGCGTGAGGCGTGGGTGCGCACGATGGTGCAACAGCGCGACGACGTGGTGCTCATCGACGCGGCCATCCTCGGTCCGCCGGCGGTGTTCGAAGCCAGCGGCCATCTCGCCAACTTCAGCGATCCGCTCGTCGACTGCATGAAGTGCAAGCAGCGTTTCCGCGAAGACCACCTCACCGATCCCGACGTCTGTCCGAACTGCGGGGCCAAGGGCTCGTTCACCGAGTCGCGGGCGTTCAACCTCATGTTCAAGACCCAGGCGGGCCCGGTCGAGGGTTCGGGCACCGAGGTCTACATGCGTCCCGAGACGGCTCAGGGCATGTTCGTCAACTTCGTCAACGTGCTGCAGACCAGCCGCAAGAAGCCGCCGTTCGGCATCGCTCAGGTGGGCAAGAGCTTCCGCAACGAGATCACCCCCGGCAACTTCATCTTCCGCACCCGCGAATTCGAGCAGATGGAGTGCGAGTTCTTCGTGCCCCCTGCCGACAGTGCCCAGTGGTACGAGTACTGGTGCAGCGCTCGCTTCAACTGGTACGTCGACCTCGGCATCCCGGCCGACATGCTGCGCCTGCGCGCCCACGACGCCGACGAGCTCAGCCACTACTCCGCCGGCACCAGCGACGTCGAGTTCATGTACCCGTGGGGCTGGGGCGAGCTCGAGGGCATCGCCCAACGCACCGACTTCGATCTCAAGCAGCACGCCCAGCACTCGGGCCAGAAGCTCGACTTCTTCGACCAGGCCACGAACGAGCGGTACGTGCCCTATGTGATCGAGCCCGCCGGCGGCGTCAACCGGGCCATGGCAGCGTTCCTGCTGGCCGCCTACGACGAGGACATCGTCAACGACGAACCGCGTCAGGTGCTTCGCCTTCATCCGCGACTCGCCCCGTACAAGGTCGCCGTGCTGCCGCTCAGCAAGAAAGACACGCTCACCCCGCTCGCGAAGCAGGTGTACGCCACGCTGGCCGATCGCTACATGGTCGACTACGACGAGACACAGGCCATCGGCAAGCGCTACCGCCGCCAGGACGAGATCGGCACACCGTTGTGCGTCACGGTCGACTTCGACTCACTCGAAGACGGCGCCGTCACCATCCGCGAGCGCGACACCACCGCTCAGGTGCGCGTGCCCATCGCCGATCTCGAGACCGAGATCCGCGCCCGCCTGGGCTTCTGACATCCCGCACGACCGGGAGCGGGCGTACGTCTCGAGGGCGGGTCAGCGAGTCAGGGGCAAGCGGACGTCGAAGGTGGTGCCCTTGCCGACCTTGCTCGTCACGCTCACTTCACCCGACATCGCGTCCACCAGTTGCTTCACGATGGCGAGGCCGAGCCCGCTCGAGCTCTCGTGACGTGCCGGTTGCCGGCGTGCCACGTACAGCCGCTCGAACACGTGCGGCAGATCGTCGGGGTCGATGCCCGGACCGTCGTCGGTGACCGTCATGACCGCCCACGCTCCATCTGCTGACGTGCGCACCACCACACCCGATGCCGCGTACTTCATCGCGTTCTCGATGAGGTTCGCAGCCACCTGACCGAGCCGATCGTGGTCGACCTGCACCGGGAGCGGTTCACCCGTGTCGACGGCGTGGATCAGCAGCCCGCGCTCGGCCGCGTCGGGTTCGAAGCCCTGCACCGCCACCGCAGCGAGTTGGCCGAGGTCGACCGGTTCGAGTCTCAACGAGAAGCTCGAGGTCTGCAGTTTGGCGAGGTCGAGGAGATCGGCGACCAGTCGTTCGAGACGGCGTGCCTCCGACGAGATCACCCGGGCGGCTCGCGCCGGATCTCCGGCGCCGTCGGAGATCGCCTCGGCGTAGCCACGGATGGACGTGAGCGGGGTGCGCAGATCGTGGCTCACCGAGAGCAGGAACTGTTGCTCGAGCGCGCGCGATCGCTCCAACGACTCGGCCATCTCGTTGACGTGCAGCGACAGCTGCACCAGTTCGTCGCCGGCTCGGCCCGAAGGGGTGGGCAGGCGGGTGTCGAGCTCGCCGGCGGCGATGCGCGTGGTCGCGTCCGACGCGGCGCGGATCGGCTGGGTGACGCGCCGGCCCACCACGATCGCCGCGAGCAGGCCCAACAGCGCCGACGAGATCGCCGCGAGCACGAAGTACCGGGCGGCCGGTCCGAGACCGGCGTTGGCTTGCTGCGACAGCACGATCACGCCGGTTCGGCCGTTGCGCAGATCGAGTGGTGCCGCCGCATACACGAGGTCGCTGTCGTGACCCGACTGCACCAGGCCCAGCGCCAGCGAGTCGATGTCGAGCATCGTCGCATCGACGCCGACGGGAAGCTGATCGGCTTGGATCGCTCCGTCGGCCGTCACGGCGATCACCGCGAAGCCGTCGAGGTCGACGACGCGGCGCAGGAGCGTGAGGTTGCGCAAGCGCTGATCTTGCTGCTCTTCGGTCAGCTCGTCGCCGTCGGATTCGGCGAAGAAGAGCGCGACGTTGGCAGCGGTGTTGATCGCCTGATCGCGAAGCGACTGCTCGGTGTCGGCGCGGGCGCGCACGTTGGCGAGCACCAGGGTTCCGAGACCGGCGAGCACCAGGGTCGCCGCGACCAGGCCGACCATCAGCACCACGAGACGACGTGTCATCGCCGACCAGCCTGCACCGGAGGTGTGAAGGAGGTGTGACGGTTCATCATCTCTCTCATGGTCTGGTCGGTCCGAATGGGCTCGGGCTCGGTCAGCCGAGCCGGTAGCCGACGCCCCACACGGTCGCCAATGGCAGTTCGTCGCCCAGTTTCTTGCGCAGCTGACGCACGTGGACGTCGACGGTTCGGTCGTCGCCGTACCAGTCCACTCCCCACACGCCGTCGAGCAGCTGTTGGCGCGACAACGCGATGCCTTGGTTGCGAGCCAGATGTGCCAACAACTCGAACTCCTTCGTTGCCAGTGCGACCGACCCTGCTGCCGCGCGCACCTCACGACGCGATGTGTCGATGCTGATCCCATCGCCGATCTCGAACAACGTCTGCTCACCGGTCGGTGCCGCGACCCCACGGCGAAGGATCGCCTTCACCCGGGCGACGAGCTCGCGAGGCGAGAACGGTTTCGTGACGTAGTCGTCGGCGCCGAGTTCGAGGCCGAGCACACGATCGATCTCGCCGTCCCGGGCAGTGAGGAACAAGACGGGCAGCGATGCGGTCGCCGGTGCGGCGCGGATCCGTCGGCACACCTCGAAGCCATCGATGCCAGGCAACCCCACGTCGAGCACGCACAGAGCCGGGCGATGCTGTGCGATGAGCTCGAGACCACGGTCACCGGTCGAGGCCTGCAAGACCCGGAAACCGGCCTCGCGCAGGTACAGGTCGACGAGATCGGCGATGTTCGGATCGTCTTCCACGATCACGATCGACCGTTCGTCACCGCTGGTCGGTGTCGATGGAGCGCCCTGGTTCGCCACGTCAGACATGGTGCCACGCTGGTACCGTGCGGAGGTCGATCCCCAGGACTGGGGCGTGACCACTGAGGGAGCATCCGGTATGGCCGACGTCGCCGTCATCGCGAAGATCACCGCCAAGGACGGCACGCGTGCCGACCTCGCTGCAGCGCTCCAGGGCGCGCTCGATGCGGCCGAGAACGAGCCGGGCACGATCGCCTACGTGCTGCTCGAAGACGCCGTTGACGCCAACGTGTTGTGGATGTACGAGGTGTACACCGATCAAGCGGCGCTCGACAGCCACATGGCATCCGAGGCCTTCATGGCGCTCGGCCCCGCCATCCGGCCCTTCCTTGCCGGCCGTCCGGAGCTCACCTTCTGCAAGCCGATCGGTGGCAAGGGCGCCTGAGCGTCGACTCGATTGCCCTTCACGATCATGGCGACCTACCTCGACCGCATCCTGGCGCAGCACCGCGACGTCGCGGCGCGTGATGATCGCCCGCTCGAGGAGCTGATCGATGCGGCCGGCCTGATGCCGCCTGCACGGGGCTTCGTCGAGGCGTTGCGCTCCGGGTCCGGACTCCAGGTCATCAGCGAGATCAAACGCCGCTCTCCGTCGAAGGGCGATCTGAACATCGGGCTCGATCCCGCCGAGTTGGCGGCGTCGTACGAGCGCGGCGGGGCTGCGTGCCTCAGCGTGCTCACCGACGCCGAGCACTTCGGTGGATCTGTCTCGGATCTGCAGTCGGCCCGCGCCGCGTGCAGCTTGCCGGTGCTGCGCAAGGACTTCACGGTGTCGGCGCACGACGTGTGCGACGCTCGGCTGATGGGCGCCGACTGCGTGCTGCTGATCGCCGCAGCTCTCACCTGCGACGAGTTGGTCTCGTTCCACTCACTCGCCGTTTCGATCGGTCTCGACGTGCTGGTCGAGATCCATGACGAACACGAACTCGAGGCTGCACTTGCCGCCGACGCCACGCTGATCGGGGTGAACCAGCGAGACCTCGTGACGTTCGAGGTCGATCACGAGCGTGCGTTGCGGATGGCAGCTGTCATCCCCGGCACGGTGGTGAAGGTGGCCGAGAGCGGGGTGCGGGGAGCGCACGATGCCGCCGCTCTCCACGGTGCTGGTTACCACGCGGTGTTGGTGGGGGAGACACTCGTCACCAGCGGTGACCCGGCGGCAACCATCGCGCTGCTCCGCGGCGCTCGCTGAGGTCGCCGGACGAACGTCACGTCGGGTCTGCTCGAAACCGGCGGAACCAATCCTCGTCCGAGTCGGCGTGAGAGGTACCGTAAAGGCCGCATGTTCGTGAAGATTTGCGGGATCACCAATGAAGACGATGCCCTGTTCGCTGTTGCGATGGGCGCGGACGCGGTGGGGTTCATCTTCGCCCCATCGACCCGACAGGTCGCCGCTCAGCAGGTGTACGACATCACCCGCCGTCTGCCGCCCGAAATCCTCACCGTCGGTGTCTTCCGCGACGAACACCCCGACCGCGTGATCGACGTCGTGCATCGTGCGGGCCTCAAGGCAGCTCAACTGCACGGCTTCGAGTCGCCCGACATGGTGGCCGATGTCGCGGCGCAGGTGCGCTGGGTGATCAAGGCAGTGGTGGCGGGCAGCCGTGACGCAGCCCGGGCCGACCAGTTCGGTACCGACTTGATCCTGGTCGATGCGCCGTCGCCCGGATCCGGCCACGTGTTCGACTGGTCGTTGCTCGCAGATCTGCCCGAGGGACCCCGCTACATTCTCGCCGGCGGACTCGACCCGGACAACGTGGGTCTCGCCGTGTCGACTGCCAATCCGTGGGGTGTCGACGTCGCCAGCGGGGTGGAGCGCAACCCGGGCCGCAAGGACCCGCTCAAGGTGAAGGCGTTCATCGAACGCGCTCGGGCGGCTGCGCCCGAGCGACACGTCGGCCCCGACGAACTGCCCTACGACTGGGCCGACGAGCTCTGACGCGTTGCGCCACCGCTGCTGGCGCGGCTCACGCGATCAGCGCAGATCTTCCCCCAACCACCGACATCCCTGGAGACGACATGACCATCATGGCTGAACCTTCTTCCACCGGCCGCTTCGGCGAGTTCGGTGGCCGCTTCGTGCCGGAGACCCTGGTGCCTGCGTGCGAGGAGCTCGAGGTCGCCTTCCGCGAAGCGTGGGCGGATCCGTCGTTCCGGCTCGAGCTGCACGAAACCCTCCGCGACTACGCCGGGCGCCCGTCGATCATCACCGAGTGCAAGAACCTCGGCCGCGAGCTCGGTATCAGGCTCGTCCTCAAGCGCGAGGACCTCAACCACACCGGGTCGCACAAGATCAACAACGTGCTCGGCCAAACCCTGCTCGCCAAACGTATGGGCAAGAAGCGCATCGTGGCCGAGACCGGGGCGGGCCAGCACGGTGTCGCCAGCGCAACCGCAGCGGCGTTGATGGGCTTGGAGTGCAAGGTCTACATGGGGGCGGTCGACGTCGCCCGACAAGAGCTCAACGTGTTCCGGATGAAGCTGTTGGGATCTGACGTCGAAGCCGTCGAGAGCGGCAGCCGCACGCTGAAAGACGCCGTGAACGAAGCGATGCGCGACTGGGTGGCCACCGTGGAGACGACTCACTACTGCCTCGGCTCGGTGATGGGCCCCCATCCCTATCCGTGGATGGTTCGTGAGTTCCATCGGGTGATCGGAGACGAGGCTCGTGAGCAGATGCGCGGCGCCTATGGGGCCGACCCCGACATCGTGGTGGCATGCGTCGGCGGTGGCTCGAATGCGATGGGCATCTTCAGCGGCTTCGTCGACACCGATGCGCGGCTGGTCGGCGTCGAGCCTGCCGGCGGTGCAGCGGTGGGTCGCGGCGTGCCGGGAGTGGTCCACGGCATGCGCAGCTATCTGATGCAGGACGAGTACGGCCAGGTGCAGGAGGCACACTCGATCTCGGCCGGACTCGACTACCCAGGCGTCGGGCCGGAGCATTCGTATCTTGCGTCGATCGGCCGAGCGGAGTACCCGGCCGTCGACGACGCCGAGGTCATCGAGGGGTTCAAGATGCTGGCGCGTGCCGAGGGGATCATCCCTGCGCTCGAGTGCGCCCACGCCCTGGCGTGGATCGCCCGCGAGGCGCATGCCTTCCAAGGCAAGACGGTGTTGATGAACCTTTCGGGCCGCGGCGACAAGGACGTCGCTCAGATGATGGAGATCTTGCGGTGAGCCAGGCGAGCGGATTCGGTCGCATGGAGCAGAGTTTCCGCGACAAGCGCGCGGCCGGGCGCAAACTGCTCGTCCCGTACATCACCGGTGGGTTGCCGGGCTGGGAACACGCGCTCCGTGCAGCCGTCGCGGCCGGCGCTGATGCGATCGAGATCGGAATCCCGTTCAGCGATCCGGTGATGGACGGCCCGGTGATCCAGGAAGCGTCGCAGCGGGCGCTCGATGCTGGGGCCACGCCGGTGTCGATTCTCGATCAGGCGCGGTCGCTCGACGTCGACGTGCCGCTCGCGGTGATGTGCTACTACAACACGGTTCACCACGCTGGCTTGCACCGTTTCGCAGCGCAACTCGCCGCCGCTGGTGTGTGTGCCGCAATCGTGCCCGATCTGCCGCTCGAAGAAGCCGGACCGTGGTGCGAGGCGGCCGATGCAGCGTCGATCGAGTCGGTGATGTTGGCCGCGCCGACCGCTCCCGACGAACGGCTGCCGCGAGTGTGCGCTCGTGCTCGTGGCTTCGTGTACTCCGTGGGCCTCCTCGGCGTGACGGGTGAGCGCAGCGCGCTGGCCGCGACGGCCACGGCACTGGCTGCCCGGCTGAAGGCGATCACCGACGTGCCCGTGCTCGTCGGCGTCGGCGTGTCGAACGCGGCGCAGGCGCGCGAAGCGGTGCAGGTGGCGGACGGCGTCGTGCAGGGTGCGTCGGTGGTGCGACGGCTGCTGGAGGGCGGCGCCGAAGCTGTGGGCGAGTACGTCGCTGAGGTGCGTGCTGCGCTCGATGCTCCCTGATGCACTTTCGAGGATGCACCGTCGAGGGTCGCCATTTAGTATGAAATGACATCCATCGGCCGAGCCGCTCCGTAGACCATCATGAACCGCCGAACAGGCGGGTCGTGAACACACCCCCCAAGGAGCCCCCACCATGATCACGAGCAAGTCGATCTCACGAAGGATCTTCGCTGCCGGCCTCGCCTCGAGCCTGCTCGTCCTGGCCGCATGCGGCGACGACGAAGAGACCACGGAAGCCACAACGGCCGCCACGGAGGTGGCCGAGACCACTGCCGTCACCGACGCTCCCGCCACAGCGGGCGACATCGTCGCCGTGGCCAGCTCACTCCCCGACTTCACCACGCTCGTGGCTGCGATCGGCGCCGCCGGCCTCGTCGAGACGCTGCAGGGCCCTGGCCCGTTCACGGTGTTCGCGCCGACCAACGAAGCCTTCGCCGCATTGCCCGCCGGCCTCGTCGACGCGCTGTTGCTGCCCGAGAACAAGGATGCACTCGTGCAGATCCTCACCTACCACGTGGTCGCCGGCAAGGTCATGGCCGCAGACGTGGTCGCCGGAGATGTGCCCACCGTGCAGGGGACGAACCTCACCATCACCACCGATGGTGGCGTGAAGGTCTTCGATGCGAACGTCATTCAGACCGATGTGGTCGCCAGCAACGGTGTGATCCACGTGATCGACCAGGTGTTGGTGCCGGACGGCCTCGACGTGGCGGCACTGCTCGGCTGATCGTTCGCACGATCGCAGTCGAACCGCTTGGAACGGGGGCCCCGATGGGGCCCCCGTTTCGCGTGCTCGGGCACCACCCAGATGATCCCGGTTCTCAGTTGCCGGGGATGCCACACTGTCGACATGGGCGACGCCGAGGCGGCATGCGAACTGTGCGAAGCGGCACGCTTCACCGAGTGGTACTACGAAGATGACGTCTGCTGGATTGCCGAGTGCGAGGCGTGCTTCGTACCGATGGTGGTCTGGAAACGACACGACCCGAATCCCCCTGAGGAGATTCGGGTCGTGTTGTTTGGATGCTTGTCAGACGTCGCCGATCGAGTGCTCGCACGCGAGTACTGGATCGACGATCGACTCCGCAGTATTCCCGACCACTACCACGCTCACGCGAGGGTGCGGCCCGGAGGAGGGTGACTCCTACTGAAGGCGACGGACTGAAAGGGTCTTCATGTTGATCTCCTTGGGTGTCGGCGTAACGTCCGCCAAAGCGGCGCACCGAAGCCGACCTGGCGGATGCCAGGGCTGCATCGAGACACCTCATCGATGGACGCTGTTGTCAAGAGTAGCACTCAGGGTGGTCGCTCTTGCAAGGGGCTTGACAAAGTGCTCTCACGGAGCGATGACGTCACCGACCGAGGACGGAGTAGAGGACCGGCCACGCAGGGTGATCGGAGTTCGCTGAACGTGTTCGGAGCGTTGTGCACACCCTGGCCGGAACTGGTCGAGGCGAGGCGCGTCGGGCCAGGTCGTCGACGGTGTGTCGATGTGGTGGAGCGTCTGGTGAGCGCCTCCCGGGCGGCTACTCTCCGGTGCATGCTCATCGACGGCCAGCCGGCACCACCGAATACGTTCGCAAATCAAGACGGTACGAGTGTTGATGTGGCCACGTTGCGTGGGAAATGGGCGCTGCTCGACGCGCTGCATGCGCTCGCGGGGCAGGGGTGATGGGCGCCGTGCCCGCACTCCCGCTGCCGTCGGATCTGCTGCCGCACCGGGCCCCGTTCCTGTTCGTCGACGAGGTGCTGTCGATCGTTCCCGGACAATCGGCCAGCGGTCTGTGGAGGCTGACCGGCGACGAGTGGTTCTTCACAGGTCACTTCCCTGGTCGGCCGACGTTGCCGGGAGTGCTGATGTGCGAGGCGATCGCTCAGATGGGCGCGATCGCGGTGTTGGCCGACGATCGGTTCGCGGGCAAGCTCCCGCTGTTCGGTGGGCTCGACGGCGCCCGCTTCCGGCGCCAGGTGAGCCCCGGAGACACCCTCACGCTCGAGGTGCAGTTGGGTCGTATGTCAGCCCGTGCGGGCAAGGGCACCGGTCGAGCGCTGCTGGGTGAGAAGGTGGCGTGCGAATGCGAGCTGATGTTCGTGCTCGTCGATGCCTGACGATGCCTGACGATGCCTGACGATCAGGCAGCGCTCAGCCAGTACGGCGCGGCGACCAGTGTGCACTGCGGACACGGACGTGCTTGGTGCACGAGACGCGCGGGAGCGACCAGACCATGCAGGTCGGCCACGTACTCGAACATCATCGGATCGTCGCACGCCGTACCGAGGTAGGTCTCGACCAGTTCGATCAGGCCGCCATTGTCGGGGCAATCGATGCGAGTATGAGCGACCTCGGGATGATCGACGTCGAAGAACACGTTGTGGGCGGTGGCTCTGGAGTCGGCGGTGGTGGGCGAGCCGGCGGAACGGGTGCGGGAACGGAACGTTGGGGTCATGCCCGCATCATGCACAAGGGGTGTGACACGAGTGTCGAGCGTGCGTGGATCAGCGCCCTGGGCCCAGGATCACGGTGCCGTTGTGGCCACCGAATCCGAAGTTGTTCGACATCACCGGGCCGGGCGTCCACGCCCGCGACGACCCGGTGACCAGGTCGATCGGCTCGTCGAGCACATCGGTGGTGTTCGCCGTGGGCGGGATCAGGCGGTGCTCCATCGACAACAGCCCGGCGATCGCCTCGAGGGCACCGGCGGCGCCGAGTGCGTGGCCGGTGACCCCTTTGGTGGAGGTCATCGGCGGCATCGCTCCGGCGAACACCGTGGCGACCGCGGCGGCCTCGGCCGCATCGTTGAGGGGAGTGGACGTGCCGTGGGCGTTGATCTGTTTGACATCGGCAGGGGAGAGGCCTGCGTCGGCGAGCGCGAGGTTCATGCATCGCACGGCCCCGACCCCTCCGGGTGATGGCGCCGTGATGTGGTGAGCGTCGGCGGTGCTGCCCGCGCCCAGCACCTCGCCGACGATGTTCGCACCTCGAGCGACGGCGGCCTCCCACTCCTCGAGCACGAGCACGCCTGCGCCCTCACCCATCACGAACCCGTCGCGCTTGGCGTCGAAGGGCATGCTCACTCCGGTGGACGACAGGGCCGTCATGTTGGCGAAACCGGCGACGCCGGTGAGCGTGATGCAGGCTTCCGACCCTCCCGTGACCATCGCATCGCACATCCCCCACGCGATGAGGCGTGCCGCGTATCCGATCGCATGCGTGGAGGCCGCGCACGCGGTCACGATGGTCTCGTTCGGGCCTTGGAGCCCGTGGCGCATCGAGATCGAGGCGCCGGAGGCGTTCGCCATCAGCATCGGGATGAGGAACGGCGACACGCGACGATCGCCCTTCTCCAAACGGATCTGCACCTGATCTTCGAGTGTCTGCAACCCTCCGATGCCGGACGCGAAGATGGTGCCGAAGCGGGTCGGGTCGACCTCCGGTCGGCCCGCGTGTTCGAAGGCCTCGGCGGCTGCCGCGATGGCGAACTGCTCGACGCGGTCGGCGCGCCGGGCTTCTTTCGGGCTGTCGAACCAGGGGAGTGGATCCCATTCCTCGATCGAGGTGGTACGACCCCCGGTGAGACCGGGCCCGATCAAGCCTTCCCAGAATGCCTGCTTGCCGATGCCGCACGGGGCCACCACGCCGTAGCCGGTGATGGCCACCCGACGGGCGCGACCCTCCATCAGAGCTTGCCGACGACCAAGTCGAACGCCTGGCCAACGGTCTCGACGCCGTCGAGGTCTTCTTCGGGCACTTCGACGCCGAACTCCTCCTCGAGGGCCATGATCAACTCCACGAGGTCGAGGCTGTCGGCGTCGAGGTCGTCGCCGAACTTCGCTTCGGGCACGACGGCGGCCTCATCGACCGAGAGCACCTCGACGGCGCACTTCTTGAAGCGGGCGAACAGTTCCTGATCCACGGGATCTCCTTAGTGGGTCGTCGTCCGAAGAGACGACGGGTGGTGTGAGAGAGGCTAGTGGCCCATCCCGAGGCCGCCATCGACAGGGATGATTGCTCCGGTGATGTAGGCCGCATCGGGCGAGGCGAGAAAGGCGACCACGCCGGCGACCTCGTCCGCGGTGGCCATTCGGCCGAGCGGCACGGCTGCGACGAGCTCGGCCAGCCGTTTGTCGCCGAGCGCTGCTGTCATGTCGGTCTCGACAGGCCCCGGCGCGACGACGTTGACGGTGATGCTGCGTGAGCCGAGTTCGCGGGCCAGTGATCGCGCCAGGCCGACCAGCCCAGCCTTCGATGCTGCGTAGTTCGCCTGACCGGCCGAGCCGAGCAGACCGACCACCGACGACATCAGCACGATCCTGCCCGAGCGGGCCCGGAGCATGCCCTGGGCAGCGCGCTTGCACACTCGGTACGCACCGGTGAGGTTGGCGTCGATGACCGAGGTGAACTGATCGTCGCCCATCCGCAACAACAGGCCGTCCTTGGTGACGCCCGCGTTCGAGACGAGCACTTCGACCGGGCCGAATCGTTCTTCGACGGCCTTGAATGCAGCATCGACGCTGTCGGTCGACGTGACGTCGCACGGCACGCCGAAGATGTCGGCGGGTGGTGGCGAGGTGTTGTAGGTGACGGCCACGTTGTCGCCCAGTTCGGCGAACCTGCGCGCGCACGCCAGCCCGATGCCACGGGCCCCGCCCGTGACCAGCACGGTTCGACTCACGCACCACCCCATCGAAGGACTGCGCTCGCGGCGGTCATGCCGGCGCCGAAGCCGACGAGCAACACGAGGTCTCCTGGCTGCACCCGGTTGGCGTCGAGGCCATCGGCGAGCGCGAGCGGGATCGATGCCGACGAGGTGTTGCCGGTTCGATCGAGCACGATGGCGCACTTCTCCATCGGCAGGCCGAGCCGTTGGCACGCCGCTTCGATGATGCGGATGTTGGCCTGGTGGGGCACGACCATCGTGATGTCGTCGGCGGTGACCCCGGCGGCGGCCATCGACTTCGTGGCGGAGTCGACCATGATGCGCACCGCGCGACGGAACACCTCTTTGCCTTCCATCTGGATGAAGCCACCGATGTCGCTGTACAGGAACCGTTCGGCTGCACCCTCGGCATCGAGGTCCCAGCCGAGCAGTTGCCCCGGGCCGTCGCAGGCCTCGAGCACCACGGCGCCCGAGCCGTCGGCGAACAAGATGGCGGTGTTGCGATCGGTCCAGTCGGTGATGCGCGCCAGCGTGTCGGTTCCGATGCAGAGGATCTTCTTCGCGCCCACCCCGATCAGGCCGTGACCCATCACCAGTGCATACATGAAGCCGGAACATGCGGCGTTCACATCGATTGCGCCGCACCGAAGACCCAGCTCGGACGCGATGCCGGGAGCACTGGCCGGCACGACTCGATCGGGAGTGGTGGTGGCAAGGATCAACGTGTCGATCTCGTTCGGGTCCACTCCGGACATCTCGATCGCCTTGCGACCCGACTCGACCGACAGATCGGTCGTCGTCCCGCCGACGTGTCGCTGGTGGATGCCGGTGCGCTCGACGATCCAGTCGTGGTCGGTCTCGAACATCGCCTCGAGGTCGTGATTGGTGAGGACCTTGGGAGGCAGAGCGGTGCCCCAGCCGGTGATGACGGCACCGCGGACGCCGTGCGGGATTGCGGGCATGTCAGGCCGTCTGCAGCCAGGCGATCGGTTGGCGAGCGGTGACCCGTTCGCCGGAGACGGCGATGTAGCTCTGCAGTACGCCGGTGAACGCCGAGCGAACCGCGATGTCACCGATGTGGCCGATGACGCTGCCGACCTCGATCCGGTTTCCCTCTCCGAGACCGGCGATCGGCTCGAACACCCCAGCGCCGGGACTGACGACCAACCGCTCCGATGCGAAGAGGTGTTCGCCCTCGTGGGCAGTCGCAGATCTGGCGGGGGCGGTGCCGACGAAGTCGAGCAGTTTGTCGAGGTCTTCCGGGGTGGAGACCGAGATCGTGCGAGCGGCGTCGACGGTGCGTTTGGCCATGCCGGTGAGCACGGCGCCGGGGCCGAGCTCGACGAAGTTGGTGACACCGAGTGCGGCCAACTCCAGCAGGCAGTGCTTCCATCGCACCGGGCTGCTCAGCTGGGCCGAGAGCAGCGACGACCAGTCGGCGCCGAGGTCGTGGCCGATGGCGTCGACGTTCGACACCACGGGAACTTCGGTGTCGCGGGGATTGGCCTCGGCGATCGCCTTGCGGAGGCGGTCGCGGGCGGGGGCCATGAAAGGCGTGTGGAATGCGCCGGACACATGCAGTGGCAGGACCTTCTTCGCGCCGAGTTCCTTGGCGTGCACTGCCGCCGCGGCCACCCCCTCCGGAGAGCCGGCGATCACGACTTGGCCGGGAGCGTTGAAGTTGGCGACCCAGACGTCGCTATCAGCGCGCCGACATGCCACCTCGACCAGATCGTCGTCGAGGCCGAGCACGGCAGCCATCGTGCCGGGGTTGTCATGGCCGGCCTCGTGCATCGCGTCGGCCCGCTCGCACACCAGGCGAACGCCTTCGTCGAAGCCGAGCGCACCCGTTGCCGTGAGGGCGGTGTACTCGCCGAGACTGTGACCTGCACAGAAGCTGGGCTCGACGCCGAGCCGTTCAACGGCGTCGAGGACGATCAGGCTGGAGACGAAGGTGGTGAGCTGCGCGTTGCGGGTGTCCTTGAGTTCGTCGGCGTCGGCATCGAGCAGAAGGCGCGCCACGTCGCGGTCGGCCACCGCCGACGCCTCGTCGACGAGTTCCCAACTCTCGTGGTCGGCCCATGGTCGACCCATGCCAGGTCGCTGTGAGCCTTGCCCCGGAAACGTGAATGCAAGCATCGGCAGGCAACCCTAGACGTGCGACGGAGTTGTCCGTGACTACTCCTCGGTAACCCACCGCCAGAGCTGCTGACTGTGCCGTTGCGGGGCTATCGTGTCCCGGTCACTCGCCCGAGTGGCGGAATGGCAGACGCGACGGACTCAAAATCCGTTGTCCGAAAGGGCGTGTGGGTTCGAGTCCCACCTCGGGCACCGAAGAAAGTCCAGCTCAGGGGCTCAATGGCCGGAGCGGGCAGTGGGGTTTGGAGCGTTCGGCGGGGCGTCATCCAAGAATCATCCAAGAATTCGGCTAGCGTTCGCATCGTGCGGGGGTCGTTGAGAGAACGCCAGTCGGGGGTGTGGGAGCTCATCGTGCAGCTGCCGCGCGATCCGGTGTCGGGCAAGTACAAGCAGATGAGTCGCGTGGTGCGCGGCACCAAGCGCGAGGCCCAGCGTCAGCTGTCGGCGCTGGTCGCCAGTGTCAGCGAAGGCAAGGTCACCTCGTCGGCCGCGACACTGGATGAGCTCGTCGAGCGATGGCTCGAGTCGAGGGGTGAGCGGCTGTCGCCGACCACGGCACGTGAGTACCGCCGGCTGGCCAAGACGATCATCTCGCCAGCGCTGGGTTCGATGCCCATCGGCAAGATCAAGGC
>JAYUSX010000506.1:0-6587 GCA_043755475.1 Actinomycetota bacterium | reverse complement strand
GCCATACTGAGCGTCACTTATGAAGGCTTTGATCCTGGCAGGCGGTGCAGGTACCCGTCTGCGCCCCATCACCCACACGAGCGCGAAGCAGCTGGTTCCGGTTGCCAACAAGCCGATTCTCTTCTACGGCATCGAGGCGATGGTGGCCGCCGGCATCACCGAGATCGGTGTCATCGTGGGCGACACGCGAGCCGAGGTGATGGCCGCCCTCGGTGATGGTGCCACGTGGGGGGCGAAGATCACCTTCATCCCGCAGGATGCACCGCTCGGCCTCGCCCATTGCGTGCTGATCGCGGCGGACTTCCTGGGCGACGACGACTTCGTCATGTACCTCGGCGACAACCTGCTCGAGCAGGACCTCGGTGCCTTCGTGAGGGCGTTCGAGGCTGCGCGGAGCACCGATGAGCCGCCTGCGGCGCAGATCCTGTTGAAGCGCGTGCCCGATCCGCATCGGTTCGGCATCGCCGAGCTCGACGCCGCCGGCCATGTCGTGCGGCTGGTGGAGAAGCCGGCCGATCCACCGACCGACCTCGCGCTCGTCGGCGTCTACCTCTTCGACAAGACCATCCTCGACGCCGTTCGTGCGATCGAACCGTCACCACGTGGGGAGTTGGAGATCACCGACGCCATCCAGTGGTTGGTCGATCAGGGCAGCCTCGTCCGTCAGGAGGAGCTCACCGGCTGGTGGATCGACACCGGCAAGCTCACCCCGTTGCTCGAGGCCAACCGACTCCTGCTCGAAAAGATCGAGACCCGGATCGATGGCACGGTCGACGAGGCAAGCGTGCTCGACGGCCGTGTGATCGTGGAGGCCGGAGCGACGGTGACGAACTCCACCCTGCGCGGGCCACTGGTCATCGGCGCGGGTGCGGTCATCGTCGACAGCTTCGTCGGCCCGTTCAGTGCGATCGGGAACGACTGCCAGGTGCATCAGAGCGAGATCGAGCACTCGGTGATCATGGAAGGCAGCACCATTCGCGACATCCAACGCCTCGAGGACAGCCTGATCGGCAAGGACGTCGTGGTGTCGCGCACACAGGTGCGTCCGCGAGCGCTCCGCCTGATGGTGGGCGACCACTGCCAGATCGATGTCGAGTGACATCCACCCACTGACCCAGCCAGGAGCGCCACGACAATGCCCGAGATTCGAGAGAGCACCCTCATCACAGGTGTCCGCATCGTCGAACCATCCATCCACGGTGACCAGCGCGGCCTGTTCATCGAGACGTATCGCCGCGAGTGGTTTCCCAACGGCCGCGAGATGGTGCAGGGCAACCGCTCGAACAAGCAGGCCGGGGCGTTGGTGGGGTTGCACTACCACCTGCACCAGGCCGACTACTGGTACTGCCCGGTCGGCACGATCCGGGTGGTGCTGCACGACCTGCGCGAAGGCAGCCCCACCGACGGCGCCACCGAGTGCTTCGACATCAGCGGTGAGAACCACCTGGGGGTGTTCATCCCACCGGGCGTCGCACATGGTTTCGCAGCCCACACCGATGTCGTGATGACCTACCTGGTCGATGGCTACTACAACCCGTCCGACGAACTGGGCGTGAAGTGGGACGATCCGGTGATCGGAGCCGAGTGGGGCATCACCGATCCGATCATGAGCCAACGCGATGCCGACAACCCGCTGCGTGCCGACATGCCGATCGGACGGCGCCCCTACTGGCAGATGAGGACCTGACATGAAGTTGTTCGTCACCGGAGGCGCCGGCTTCATCGGCGCCAACTACGTCCGGCACGTCCTCGCAACGACCGACGACGAGATCACCGTGTACGACGCGCTCACGTACGCGGGCAACCTCGAGAACATCCGCGATGTGCTCGACGACCGGCGCTGCAGGTTCGTGCATGCCGACATCTGCGATCAGGACGACGTGCTGGCGGCCATGGCCGGGCACGACGCGGTGGTGCACTTTGCGGCCGAGACCCACGTCGACCGCTCGATCAAGGACGGCCACTCGTTCGTGCGCACGAACTGCTTCGGCACCAACGTGCTGTGCGACGTTGCCCGCCAGGTGGGCGTCGAGCGGTTCCTGCACATCTCCACCGACGAGGTCTACGGCTCGATCGAGGAGGGCTCGTTCAGCGAGACCGACGTACTCGGGCCGCGTTCGCCGTACTCGGCGGCGAAGGCGGGTAGCGACCTGATCGCGCTCAGCTACTACACCACGCACGGCCTGCCGGTGTTGGTCACCCGCTGCAGCAACAACTACGGCCCGTACCAGTTCCCCGAGAAGGTCGTCCCCCTGTTCACGACGAACCTGCTCGACGGCAAGAACGTGCCGTTGTACGGCGACGGTGGCAACGTGCGCGACTGGATCCACGTCCACGATCACAACACGGCGGCCGACCTGGTGTTGCGGAAGGGCAACGTCGGCGAGATCTACAACATCGGCGCCGGCAACGAGATCACCAACAGAGAGCTCACGTATCGACTGCTCGAACTCACGGGTCGCGACGAGAGCTTCATCACGCCGGTTGCCGATCGCCTCGGTCACGATCGTCGCTACTCGATCACCCACGACAAGGTGAGCGCGCTCGGCTGGACGTGCGAACACGATCTGGTGGACGGCTTGGCCGACACCGTCGCGTGGTACCGCGACAACCGTGCATGGTGGGAACCGCTGAAGGCACGGGCCGCCCTGTGAGGGTGCTCGTCACAGGCGCCGCCGGTCAGCTCGGCCGCGACACGGTCCTGGCCTGTGAGCGAGCTGGTGACGAGGTCGTGGGTGTCGATCGAACCACGGTCGACATCACCGATCGAGGCGCGGTGCTCGGTGCGATCACCGCGCTCGCACCCGACGCCGTCATCAACTGCGCGGCGTGGACCGCTGTCGACGCGTGCGAGGACGATCCAGACAAGGCTTTGCTGTGCAACGGGCTGGCGGTTCGACACCTCGTGGAGGGCTGCCACCGCACCGGGGCCCATCTCGTGCACGTGGGCACCGACTACGTCTTCGATGGCACGCTCGATCGCCCGTACCACGAATGGGACGAGACGAACCCCGAGAGCGTGTACGGGATGACCAAGCTGATCGGTGAACGAGAGGCGCTCGTGCTGGGAGCATCGGCCGCTGTGGTGCGCACCTCCTGGGTGTGTGGCGAATACGGCAACAACATGGTGAAGACCGTGCTGCGCCTGGTGGACAGCCACCCCACGCTGTCGTTCGTGGCCGACCAGGTGGGTCACCCGACCTTCACCGCAGATCTGGCCCCGATGCTGCGCCAGGTGGCGCTCGATCGACGCAGCGGCGTGCACCATCTGACCAACCAGACACCCACGTCGTGGTACGGCTTCGTTCGCGAGATCGTCGCCCTCACGGGACGCGACCCCGACGCCGTGGTGCGACCGATCACCACCGCCGAGCTGCAACCGCCTCGGCCGGCACCGCGCCCGGCGAACAGCGTGCTCGACAACGCCGTCGCCCGGATGACCGGCCTGCCGATGATGCGCGACTTCCGCGAGCCGCTCGCCGAACTCGTCGCCACCCTCACCGCCTGACCCCATCCGAGTCCCACACGCCCGCCGTGTGGGACGTCTAGGTCCCAGCTGTGAATGCACCTTTCGCTACGCAGGGTTCATTGAATTCACATTGGCGGCACAAGTATCGCGAAACGCACGTTTGCGCAGTTCCGTCCTCAATGACAACCGCCGGCAGATCAATCGATCCGCCATCACGGCGTGAAGTACTCAGGGAGGAGTCGCTCCAGGTCCTCAACGAACGCCGTGAAGCGGGCGTCGAGCCCCCGCGAGTCTGATTCGCTGAGCACGCTCTGATCGCCGTCCAGGGCACGCTGAGCGCTGTCGCCACACAGCCCGACGAGCGAGATGAGGTCGTCATGCAGGTTGCCGAGTTCCGCGGTCGAGGGGCGGAAACCGGCGAACCTCAGCTGCTCGACGACCTCGCCGGCGGCACTCGGTGTCGATTCTTCGACCTCCGAAGCGCACTCTGTGAGCACCGCCATCGCTGGACTCTGGCCGGCATCGTCATTGCGCAGAACTTCGTCGAGTACCACCATGTAGTGGCCGGCGTCGACTTCTGTCGATGGTCGAGCCGACACCGACGCGACGCCCGCTGCGACAGCGAGTGCCGTGACGCCCACACCGACTCCGCCCCATGCGACTCGACGGGCGCGCGGCATGATGCCCTGTCCCGTCAGTGCCGCCAGGACCATCGCCGCGACGACTGCGATGGGCATGACGTCGGGGACCAGTCCGAACGCATCTCCATCTCCGGCAAGCACGAAGGTTTCCGCAGCCAGTGATGCAAGCAATGCGCTGATGACCGCCAGGAAGCCCGCAATCACCACCCTGCCACTCTCGAGATTCACCACACCAACGAGCACGATCGAGGCGATCGCCGATCCCATGATGACGGGACTCAGGGTCGCTGCCTGGCCACTCGCAAACCACCCTCCGTCGAGCGCGCGTTGGGTGGTATCGAACAACTCTCGGGTTCCCCACAGCACTGCGACGCTCACCGCTGCCGCGGCCGGCGGAACGACGAGAATGCGCCACCGTGAACGAGCGGCAACGTGAATGGCTCCACCGGCGAGCGCCAGGCTCGGCAGTAGCCAGGCCATCCACTCCTGATTCCAGGTGGTCGCAATCGAAGCGATGGTGGTGGGTAGGTCGGCGTCAACTCCCAAGGCTGCCAATCGGTCGGCGTTCGCTCCCAACAGCAACGCCTGACTGTGCACGTAACCGACGGTGGCAACAAGTGCGCCGATGGTGGCGACGCACCCGCACGCAACCAGCAGCGGCACACCCCGAAACAACGAAGGCTCAGGAAATCGGCGATGAACCTCTGCGAGCATCTGTGCAATCCAGACGACTCCCACGGGCACGACAGCCGCGATGAGGATCGACGACTCGATGTCAACCACGTGCAGCGGGAGATCGACCGAGTCCTCCACGATCGTGGAGGAAAACACGAAGTTGCCGATCACGACCGACAGCGCCAAGGTGATGCCAAACCCGAGCAAGCCCTGGGCGCGTGCGCCCGCACCGGCAACCGTGTTCGCCCAGAGCATCACTGTGAGCCAGCATCCGAGCGCGACACCAAGGCCACCCCAGCCAATGCCCGCCGCATAGTCCCGGAGCATTCCGCTTCCCGCCCAATCTCCGACCAGCCTGGCGACCACGGGCGCGCCGAGCGACGCCGTGAGACCGACCAAGACGGCATCGGTCAACCGAGGCCGTCGTAGCGTGACGGGGTCCGAGATCATCGCCACCCGGACTGCCGCCCGTGGATGATGCCCGAACGGGGATCGAACGACCGACCACCATCGGGACCCGATCGCCTGTTCTACGGCCAGCGCTCTGGTCAACCCGTCGTTGCCATCGGCCGCGGTCGCTCCGGCGAGCGCGTCTGCGTCGAATTCACGAGCGCGCAGCACGCCAGACCGGGCAAGCCCAGCAACAGCCAGGAGCAGGACGGCCCGCAGCAGCACTGCCATCGTGCCGCTGAAACTGTCACCCCAAACCTCGAGTACCAACCAAACCGTCAAGGCGGCTGCTACGAGGGAGGTCGCAACCGACCACCGAGCGATCACGACGTCGCTGTTGCGGTGATGGGCGTACTCGTGGCGCAGGATCGCACCCGCACGATCCGGATCCGAGATGCTCATGGCCAACAGGTTCGGACCGACTTCGACGTATCGGCTGGTGAGTCCGTCGGCGCGGGCAGCAGAGATGGGACGGGAGGGCTTCCACATCATCGGCAAAGCATGCGTTCCCACGGCTACTGCGGAGCAACCATTGAGTGCGACCAAACCCGGAAGCGAGTGCACGGGCAACGCAACACGACTGCGGCGGCGCCACCATGACGCCGCCAGCGCGATGATGAATCCGGCTGCGGCCACAAGGGGGACGAACGCCAGCGTCCACTCGACACGGTCTCGCTGCTCGCGAAGACAGACCGCAGTCGTTCCCGATGAACAGAGGTCGAGTACAACGAAACGGGCGTGCTCCTCGTACACCGAGAACCACAGCGCTTCGGCGACCGCAGCACACCCGACCAGCACCGCCAGCATCCCGAGCACGAAACGCGGCATCGTCTCCCGGGGTAGCCGGGGGACCCCCGTGTCCATCGCCGACTACGGCTCGACGTGAAGGGCGCCAGAGATCGCGTCGGCGAGCAACTGAGCCTTGGCTTCGCTAAGACCAAGCCCTCGGGCATGGGCGAAGGCCCGACGCCGAACCTCGGCGACTTCATGTTCGGCCAGTTCGATCGGCGCGTCGTTTATGGCCGTAGCCACACCGCGCTTCCGCTTGAAGAAGTCGACGAGCCGCCGGACCTGAGTAGCGCCTTCGTCGCTGGCATAGGTGGACACAACCTCGACGACATAGTCCTTCACCGCGACCGCCACCGAACTCGCCGCGACTGCCATTCCGATCTGGACCACGTCGAATCCGAGGGCTCCGTCGCCCTTCATCGGCGCGCACGACGCCTCCACGAACTCGAGCCCAAGCGCGTCGAGCAGCGCAACTTCATCGGGGCCGACCTGCGTGAGCGCCGAGCGTGCGATCTCGAAGCTCAGGTCGTTCGCGCTGTCCACAGCGTGACTGTAGCGCTTGC
>JAYUSX010000505.1:0-6597 GCA_043755475.1 Actinomycetota bacterium | reverse complement strand
GATGGAGCGATTCCGATGGGCGGAGCGGCACGACGGGCTCATCACCGGTCGCGTGATGAGCGCTGACGGCAGAGCCAGAGGTGCCGTGCAGCACGACCGGCGAGCCGGCCGGGTGCGCACGGTGCGACGAGGCGTCGTCGCGGTGAACGGTGCGCCACCGACATGGCGGCAGGCGGTTCGAGCGGTGCTTCTGTCCGCAGGGCCGGAGGTGGCGGCGTCTCATCTCACGGGGCTGCGATTGCTCGGCGGTCGGCGGATCGCCACGGAGTGGATCGAGGTGATCGCGCCGATGGCCCGCCAGGTTCGCCTCGACGGCGTGAAGTCTCATCGGAGTGGGATCATCGAGGCAGGTGACATCGTCCTGGTCGAGGGCATGCGCTGCGCCTCTGCGCTCCGCACCGTCATCGATCTCAGCGGGGTGCTGCCGTGGAAGCAGCTCGGTGAGGTGGTCGATGACTTCGTTCGCAGGAAGCTGCTCGATCTCGAAGCCCTTCGTTCGAGGGTGAATCGTCTGCGGGCGGCGCCAGGTCGGAAGGTGAAGGTGCTGCGTGCCGTGCTTGCGTCACGCATCCCTGGCTATGACCCGGGTGAGAGCCAACTCGAGGCCCGGATCATGGTGGTGCTGATCGACAGTGGGTTGCCGTTGCCCGAGCAGCAGCATCGGGTGGAACTCGGGCCGCAGCGGTATCGGCTCGACTTCGCGTGGCCCGATCGGAAGCTGTATCTGGAGGGCAACGGGTTCGGGTGGCACTCGTTGTCGTCCGATCTCGATCGTGATGCTCGCCGGCAGAACGAACTCGTGCTCGACGGATGGTGCCCGATCGAGATCACGTGGCGGATGAGCGACGACGAGATTCGTCGCCATCTCGTCAGATTCCTACGTTTCCGCCCCGCGTCGACATGACCCATCGTTGCGTTTGGTCGCGAACGCGTCGATACGACGCGAAAGTGACCAAACGCGTGGGGGGCGGTGCGGCGTTTGGTCGCTGACGCGTCTGGGCGACGCGAACGTGACCAAACGTGGTGGGTTGGGGGGTACGGTTCGACGCATGGCGGGGCAGCATTTTCGGGCGGGGGTGGTCATCGTGGTGCGGCACCCGGACGGCAGGCAGGTGTTGGCGTTCGAGCGCAGCGACGCACCCGACAGCTGGCAACTGCCCCAGGGCGGGCTCGACACCGGTGAGGAACCGATCGAGGGTGCATGGCGTGAGCTGCTCGAGGAGACCGGGCTGGGCGAGGCGCACGTGATCGCGCGTGCCGAGTACCCCGAGTGGGTCGCGTACGAATGGCCGGCCGATGTGATGCGCGAGCACGGCAAGGATGGCAAACGTCGAGGCCAGGTGCAGAAGTGGTTCCTCTTCGATGCGTTGCACACCGACATCGAGCCGACCCCGGACGGCAGCGAGTTCGTCGCATGGCGATGGGTCGAGCCCGACTGGCTGATCGCGCACGTGCTCGACTGGCGCCGACCCGCCTACGACCGGGTCCTGCGCAGTTTGTAGTCAGGGCTCCAGCAGGTAGAGCACGATGCGCTGACCGCGGGCGTGGAGCTCGCCGAGCCGCTCGAACGCCGCTCGTTCGGCCTCGACCGTCGACGATGAATCGAACGCGGCGAGCGGGGCGAGTTCGTTGTCGAGCAGGGGGCTCCGGTCACCGATGCCTGCGGCCGAGAGCACTGCCCCGAGTACCACCAGCAGGGAGTCGTCCTCGGCCCACTCCGGGAGGGCATCGCGCGATGGTGGGCGCAAGCGGGCCACCCCTGCTCGACCGTGCTCGGGTAGCGTCGACCGGGTGACCGATCTGTTCAGCGCTGCGGCGGAACTCCGCCTGAAGTCGCAGGCGCCGCTTGCAGCTCGGTTGCGGCCGCGCACGCTCGACGATGTGGTGGGCCAGGAACATCTCGTGGCCCAGGGTCGTCCGCTGCGGCGGCTCGTCGAGAGCGATCGCCTGACGAGCGCGATCTTCTGGGGCCCTCCCGGCACGGGCAAGACCACGCTTGCGCTTGCAGTGGCCGGCACCACGAAGCGCGCGTTCGAACAGCTCAGCGCGGTGACCGCCGGTGTGAAGGACGTTCGTGAGGTGATCGAACGGGCCCGCCAGCGCTTGGGCGAGCGCGGTCAGGGCACGATCTTGTTCCTCGACGAGATCCATCGATTCTCGAAAGCGCAGCAGGATGCTCTGCTGCCGGCCGTGGAAGACGGCACGCTCACCCTGATCGGTGCCACGACGGAGAATCCGTTCTTCGAGGTGAACCCGCCACTCCGCAGCCGGAGCACCCTGTTCCGCCTGGAACCGCTCGACCGCGAAGCGATCGCCACGCTGGTGCAGCGCGGGCTGGATGCCGAGGGCACCACGGCCACCGGTGAAGCGGTCGTTCACCTCGTCGATCGTGCGGCCGGCGATGGTCGACAGGTGCTGACCGCGCTCGAGGTGGCGTGTGCGCTCGCGCACCCCGGATCGGTCACCCTCGAGCACGTCGAGTCGGCCCTCGGTACCAGCGCGCTGCGCTACGGGCGCGACGACCACTACGACGTGGTGAGCGCCTTCATCAAGAGCATGCGCGGCAGCGATCCGCAGGCGTCGGTGTACTACCTCGCGCGCATGCTCGAGGCCGGCGAGGACGCCAAGTTCATCGCCCGCCGGATGATGATCTTCGCCAGCGAAGACGTCGGGCTGGCCGACCCGACATCGTTGATGATCGCGGTGGCTGCTGCTCAGGCGCTCGAACACGTCGGTCTACCCGAGGCACAACTGAACCTCAGCCAGGCCGCCATCCATCTGGCGACCGCCCCGAAGAGCAATCGCGCTGCGCTTGCGATCTGGAACGCGCGCAGCGACGTGCAGGCCGGTGCGGTCGGCGAAGTGCCGCCGCACCTGCGCGACGCTCATTACAGCGGGGCGAAGACACTCGGTCACGGCACCGGCTACGAGTACCCTCATGATCATCCCGACGGGTGGATCGACCAGCAGTACCTGCCGGACGAACAGGTCGACAAGCGCTACTACGAACCCACCGAGCACGGGCGAGAACGAGAAGTGAGCGACCGCATGGCCCGTCGTCGGCGCGGTAGCGGGGAAGGAACTCCAGGATGACCGCTGCAGGGATGACCGCAGGAGAACTGGCCGTCTTGATGGCGGCCGTGCTGTGTTGCATCGGTTTCGCGGCACTCGTCGTGGTGCTGATGCGTGTGCTCGACACACTGCGGTCGCTGAGAGGTGAGGTGGCGACATTGCGGGCCGAGACCGGTCCCTTGCTGGCCGAGATGCAGCAATCGACGCGATCGGCTACGGCGGCGGTGAACGAAGCCCGACACGATCTCGATCGGTTCGATCGCGTGCTCGGCTCGGCCGAGGCGATCAGCGATGCCATGGCGGGCACGGGGCGCGTCACTCGTGCTGCGCTCAGCACGCCGGTCATCAAGACGGCTGCCTTCGCCACCGGCACCAGCCGAGCGGTCAGACGCCTTCGTGGCAAGGACCCCAAGCCGTCGCGTACCAGCCTGCGGCAACGTGGACGCGATGGTTCGATCGAGCGCGGAGGTGCAGCATGATGAAGCGTGTGACCTGGTTCGTCGGTGGCCTGGCTGCCGGAGCAGTCGGCGTGGGCGCAGCGAAGAAGAAGGCCAAGGCCGTTGCAAACGACCTGGCGCCGGTCCAGATCGCCAGGCGAGCGACAGGGCAGGTGACCGAGCGTGGCCATCGCGTGGCCGACGCCATTCGCGAGGGCAAGCGGGCGATGCGCTCGAAGGAGATGGAGCTGCGCGCCCGCATGGACGGACGAGCGACCACCCTCGCCGACGAGCTCGCCGATGTCGACACGGTGCTCGTCGACGGTCGTCCCGTCGAAGCCGGCCAAGTGATCGTATTGCGACAGGTGCGCGACGCGAAGAACGAAGCGGCGTCGGACTCGCGGCGCCCGAAACGCATCAAGCGTCAGGCCTGAACCGGAGCGGCATGGCAACCGGAGCAGTGGCGGCAGCGCTTCGGAATGCGCTCACCGCCGATCGTGTGCGTACGGGTTCGACCGAGCTCGGCCTGTATCGACGCGATGCATCGAACATCGACGGAACTGCGAGCGTCGTCTGCTTTCCGGAGACCACCGCCGAGGTGCGCGAGGTCGTGAACATCGCCGTGCGTCACGGCGTGCCCTTCGTCGCGCGGGGTTCGGGCACCGGCCTTGCCGGTGGAGCCACGCCGCTCGATGGCGCGATCGTCATCGCGCTCACCAAGATGAACCGGATCATCTCCGTCGATCCGCTGAACCGGCTCGCCTGGGTCGAGCCCGGCGTGCTCAACCTCGACCTCACACGCGCCGTCGCCGCGCACGGGTTGCACTTCGCGCCCGACCCCAGCAGCCAACAGAGCTGCTCGATCGGCGGCAACGTGGCGAACAACTCCGGCGGGCCGCACTGCCTGGCTGACGGCGTCACCACGGCACACGTCCTGGCGGCCGAAGTGGTGATGCCCGACGGCGACGTGGTGGTGCTGGGCAGCGAAGGTGGCGAACCGGCCGGTTACGACCTCCGCGGCGCGTTTGTGGGGAGCGAGGGCATGTGTGGCATCGCGACGCGCATCTGTGTGCGGTTGACACAGAACCCTCCCGATGTGCGCACGATGCTGTTCGACTACTCGACGGTGGAAGACGGGGCACAGACGGTCAGTGCGATCATCGCCGCCGGCATGGTGCCCGCGGCGCTCGAGATGATGGACCAGCTCTGCGTGCAAGCGGTGGAGGAGTACATCCATGCCGGCCTGCCCACCGACGCCGCGGCCGTGCTGTTGGTGGAGGTCGCCGGCCCCCCGAACGGCGTGGCCGACGAGGTGGAACGCATCGTCGCGATCGCCCGTGCGCACGGCTGTCGCACGGTGCGCGTGGCCCAGGACGAAGCCGAACGCGCCCTGATCTGGAAGGGCCGCAAGACTGCGTTCGGGGCCGTCGCCCGCATCAAGCCCAACTATTACCTGCACGACACGGTGGTGCCCCGCCGGGCATTGCCCGCGGTGCTGCGCCAGGTGTACGAGATCGCTGATCGTCATGGGATCCTCGTGATGAACGTGTTCCACGCGGGCGATGGCAACCTGCACCCTCTGCTCGTGTTCGACAAGCGCGAGCCAGGGATGATGGAGAAGGTGCACGCCGCCGGCGACGAGATCGTGCGCGTCTGCGTGGCGGCCGGCGGAGTGCTGAGTGGCGAACACGGGATCGGACTCGAAAAGCGCGATCTCATGCCGCTCATGTTCGGACCTGCCGATCTGGCGGCGCAGGCGGCACTGCGGGCCGCGTTCGACACGACGGGCCTCGCGAACCCGATGAAGGTGTTGCCCAGCCCTGCGCGTTGCGGCGACTCGCATCACATGGCGGAGGGAGCGTGGATCTGACCGCGTTCGCGGACGAGGTCGGCAGCGAGGGTCCTGTCACCGTCTGTGGTCTGGGCACGCGAGGTGGTGCCGTACCGAACGTGCGCCGAGTGGTCGCGCCGTCGGGCATCGAGTGGATCCAGGCAGACGAGATGACCGTGGCGTGCGGTGCCGGCACCACGGTGGCCGAGCTGTCGGCAGCGCTGGCCGAGGTGGGACAGCGCACGGTGCTGCCCGATGGCGGAACCGTCGGCGGTGCGCTCGCTCGTGGGCACAGCGGCATTCGGCGGCTCGGCGATGGTCCGTTGCGCGACGTGCTGCTGCAGACCCGGTACGTGGGCGCCGACGGTGCGCTGGTGAAGGCCGGCGGACCCACGGTGAAGAACGTGAGCGGGTTCGACGTGTGCCGGCTGCTGGTCGGTTCGATGGGCACACTGGGCTTCTTCGGCGAGGTGATCCTGCGGACCCGGCCGACGGCACCGCACGCTCAGTGGTTCGTGCGAGAGACCGACGACCCGATGGCGGTCTTCGCGACCGTCCACCGACCAGTCGCCGTGCTGTGGGACGGCACGCAAGTACACGCACTCCTCGAGGGTCATCGCCTCGACGTGGACGAGACCGCACGGCTGGCACGCCTCCGCGAGAGCGCCGGCCCGCCCCGGTTGCCCGAAGGCCGACACACGCTCCGGCCGGCCGACGTGTTGGGAGCGACCGCCCGACTCGCCCCCGGCAGCTTCGTGGCCGAACTCGGCCTCGGTGTCGTCCACGCTGCGCCGGGTTCGGTGGCTCCACCGATCGTCGATGCCGGCGTGGCCGCCATCGCTCGGCGGGTGAAGCAGCAGTTCGATCCTCTCGGTCGGCTCAACCCCGGCCGTGAGGTGTGAGCCCCCGTGACGATCGCTCCATCCTGATGCTTCCGTTCATCGCCCAACCACCGGGCGATCCGCTGGCCTCGTTCGATGCCGCAGTCTCCGCCGCCGAGCATTGGGGGCTCGCCCGGCCGAAGCTGATGCGCCACGGCATGAACACGCTGTTCACGGCCGGCGACGACGTGGTGCTGCGCGTCGGCCGACCGACCACCGATCCGGCTGCGGCGATCTGGCTGGGGGAGTGGCTCACCGAGCGAGGGCTGCGCGTTCCTCGATTCGCCGCCCCCGACATTGTGGTTGCAGGTGAGTTGTCCGTGTTCGCCCAGGTTCGCGAGCACGCCGCCGGATCCATCGACTGGGCCGACGTCGG
>JAYUSX010000504.1:0-6620 GCA_043755475.1 Actinomycetota bacterium | reverse complement strand
CGAGCGTGGTGATCACGAACCCGACGCACGTGGCGATCGCATTGCGCTACGACCCGGCCTCCGGCGGCGCGCCGAAGGTCGTCGCTGCGGGAATCGACAACATCGCCTTGCGCATCCGCGAGAAGGCGCTGGCGGCAGGGGTACCGATCGTGGAGGCCAAGCCGCTGGCGCGTGCACTCTGGCGGTCGTGCGAGGTCGGTGACGAGATCCCGTCTCAGCTGTACGAGGCCGTCGCCAAGGTGTTGGCGTTCGTGCGCCGGCTGCGCGGTGGCATCCTGTCGGCTTCGGTGCTGCCGTTGCCGCGGCAGTACCACGTGGACGACACCGTGCTCGAGGGCATCACCGGTCGCCGCCCGAAGCGTCGACCGGCTGCGTAGTCCACACCCCGGAGGTGCGCAGGCCGGCCCCGGAGGTGCGTGGGCCGTGCCCCGGAGGTGCGCAGGCCGCGTCCTCGGCGGCTCAGCGCCGGCTGCGCCTTCGGCGGCTCAGCGCCGGCGGGGGAGTTGGCTGAACGACGGAGAGGGGCCCACGACGGTGGCCACGAGATCGGCGTCGTCGGCCGCTGCGGCCTGGTTCGACAGCAGGATCTCCTGGTACACCTCTTCGCGGTGAACGCTCACCGATCGCGGCGCGCGGATACCGATCCGCACTTGGTCGCGGTTGAGCTCCAACACGGTGACAACGATGTCGTCACCGATGAGGATGCTCTCCCCGACCCGTCGGGTGAGGACCAACATGTCAGCCCACCTCGCTCGCCGCGAGCACGCCGAATGATGCCCGGATGGGCCAGCGCGAGTCGGCGAGGATCACCTGCTGCATCCTGCGGTTCTGGACGTCGACGATCAACGGTGCACGAAGGTTTGCGGTCAACTGCGTGACGTCATCCTCGCGATGCACGGTCACGAGCGACAACACCCGAACGTCGGCCTCGTCGGCGATGCCGAGCGAGGTCTCGTCGATGTCGATCTCGTAGTCCGGGAAGATCTCCCAGGGCACGAGGCACATGAACGCGAGATCCCCGTCGTCGATGTCCTGCATCCAGAACAGCGATGACTCGTCGCCAGGATTCGCTCCAGGCGCAGGTCCGGCACCGAGCAGCGCCACGCGGCGCAGGTCGGGGAATCCCGGGATGCCGTTGGGAACGGCAAATGCCTCGTCGTCGCCGATGGCGATCGTTCCGAACCGTCGTGTCTCGAACTGCATATGACCTCCTGTCGTTCTCGCCGAGCCGGCTCGAGGGCGCCTTCGCCGAGTCCGTCCATGGCGGCCGGTGGCGGTGACGACTCCCAGGAACCTTCTCGACAAGGTCGGCTTCCTGCGAACAGTTGTGATGGTCCGGGACATGCGCAACTGCGCAGGAAGGTTCCGGTCCTGAAGGAACGGCACACAGGGACACGCAAGGACACACCAGGACCCTGAGGGACCCAGAGGGACCCAGGAGGACGGAGGCGGAGGAGTGGTGGAGAAGAGTCGACTTGGGCAGGTGATGCTGCCCGGCGCTGTCGTACTCGTCGTCGCGGTCATGGTGATCCCGCTGCCGTCGAGCGTGCTCGACGTCCTGCTGGTCGCCAACCTGTCCACATCGATCCTCATCCTGCTCGTGTCGATGAACGTGAAGCGGGCGCTCGAGTTCAGCTCGTTCCCGTCGCTGCTCCTGGTGGTGACGCTGTTCCGACTCGGGCTCAACGTCGCCACGTCGCGCGCCATCCTCTCGAACGGTCACGCCGGTGGTGTGATCGCCACATTCGGCTCGGTCGTCGTGGGCGGCAGCCTGGTCGTGGGGCTGGTGATCTTCCTCATCCTGACGTTGGTGCAGTTCGTCGTCATCTCGAATGGTTCCGGCCGCGTAGCCGAGGTGACCGCGCGTTTCACCCTCGACGCGATGCCCGGCAAGCAGATGGCGATCGACGCCGATCTGAGCGCTGGAGCGATCGGAGAGGACGAAGCTCGTCGTCGACGCAAGGAGGTGGGCGACGAAGCGGACTTCTACGGTGCGATGGACGGTGCATCGAAGTTCGTGAAGGGCGATGCCATCGCCGGCCTCGTGATCACGATGGTGAACCTGATCGGTGGATTCCTCATCGGCGTCGTCCAGATGGGCATGCCCATCGGCGAAGCCGTCACCACCTTCTCGCTGCTGACCGTCGGCGATGGCCTGGTGTCTCAGATCCCGGCACTCCTCGTGTCGATCTCCGCCGGTCTGATCGTGACACGCGCTGCCGGCGGCAGCGACCTCGGGTCCGATGTGTTCGCCCAGTTCCGTCGCCAGCGCCCCGCAATGCGGTCCGCTGGACTCGTGATCTTGCTGATGGCGCTGATCCCGGGTCTGCCGAAGTTGCCCTTCATCCTGATGGGTGGCGCTCTCGTGCTGGTGTCGACACGGTTGCCGCTCGAAGCCGAGATCGCGATCGAGGACCTGCCGCCGGTGGCGCCCGGGTCGGCCGAGGCGGTCCCTCCGCCGTCGCCTCAGCAGTTGGCCGTCGACGCCCGGGTGGAGCCGCTCGAGCTGAACATCGCTTTCGATCTCATCCCGCTCGTCGACAACGCCAGCGGCGGGGACCTGCTCGACCGCGTCGGGGCGCTGCGCCGCAAGATCGCGTCGGAGTTGGGTTTCGTGATGCCATCGATCCGAACCCGCGATGCCGCCGACCTTCCCGGCGGCACCTACGTGATCAAGGTCCACGGTGTCGAGGTCGGTCGCGGCATCGCCCCGGCCGGGCGGGTGCTGGTGATCGGCGACGCCTTCGAGAGCCTTCCCGGCGATGACGTGCGCGAGCCGGTGTTCGGCCTTGCGGCCCGCTGGGTGCCCGCCGAGTTCCAGGCCCAGGCCGAGATCTTCGGGAACACGGTGGTCGACCGATCGACGTTGATCGTCACCCATCTCGCCGAGATCGTGCGCCGCAAGGCCGGCCGTCTGCTCGGTCGCACGGATGTGAAGGTGCTCATCGACGGCGTTCGGGCGACCGACCCGCAGGTGGTGGACGACATCAACAACATCGGCGTCACCATCGCGGAAGTGCAGCGGGTCTTGTCCGGCCTGCTCGACGACGGGGTACCGATCCGAGATCTCGTGCGCATCCTCGAAGCGGTCGGTGAGCGTGCTCGCACCCTGCGAACGGTGGAGGCGATGGTGGAGGCCACTCGCCACGAGCTCGGTCCCGCCATCACGACGACCCTCGCCGTCGAGGGCCGCCTCACGGCGGTGACGATGTCGGCAGCGTCGGAGAACCGTCTGATGCAGGGTCTGCGGGTCGCCGACGGAGCCAGCCAGCTCGAGCTGTTGCCGGACGAAGCCGACGCACTCATCCGCCAGCTCACCGAGCTGGTGGCGATGACCGCGAGCCTCGGGGTCACGCCCGTGCTCGTCTGCTCGGCACCGTTGCGCAGCGCACTCGCCCGCCTGGTGCGGGCGACGGTGCCGGGCGTCTCGGTGGTTGCCTACACCGAGATCGGCGATCACTTGCAGATCGACGTGATCGCGAACGTCGAACTCAACCCCATCACCCAGCCATTCGGTTCCACTACGGAGGACTTCGATGCCTACGCCGTCCAGTGACGCGTCCACCATGCCCGCCGCAGCGCCGACCGTTTCGTCGGTCGACAGCTCCGACACCATGCGGTTCCGGGCCCCCACGCTCGAGGCGGCGATCGCCCTCGCCGAGACGTCGCTCGGAGCACGCGTTCGCGTGGTGGCGGCGAACCGCATCCGGCGAGGTGGCATCGGCGGGTTCTTCGCCTCGGACCTCGGCGTCGAGGTGACCGTCGCCCTCGACGACGAGACGATGGAGCAGGCGTTGGAGCGGCTGGTCGCCGATGCCCCAGCCGGCGACGATCCCTTCGGGCTGCGCGGTGCCCACCGACCCGCAGGCTCGCCGGGCGCATCGGCTGCGTCGGCTGCGTCGCATGTGTCGACACCGCTGCAGGCATTCGCCGGTGTGCGCGACGACCATGATGCTCCTGCCCCTGCCCCTGCCCCTCCCTCCATCGACATGACACGCATCGGCAGTCGATTCGATCGACGCGACGACGACGACCAGCCCGCGGTGAACCCGGTGCTGTCGGAGGTGCTCGCGGCGCTCATCTCCGAGGCCGCCGATCAGCACCAGGAGCGACAGTCGCGCCCGCAACCGGCGGCCACATCGACACAGGAGCCGACACCGGCGCCGACACTGATCATCGCCCCGACGGTCGCCGAGGAGCCGAGGCACCGTCCCGTGTACGACACGCCTCCCACCATGGTCCGCGTCGATCAGATCATCGCGGAGCTGTCGGCCATCACCGCAGAGCCGGTCTTCGGTCATGATCGAGGTCGTGGCCGGGTCGCTCGGCCGATGTCGACCGCCGAGGCGCCGGCCATCGTCGATGGCCCGGATGGCCCGGATGGCCCGGATGGTCCGGATCGCCCGGTTGCCCCCGGTATCCCTGGCACCTCCGATGCCGCACGATCGATGTCGGCGCCTCGACCCAAGGTGCTGCCCACCTTGCCACCGCGAGCGAGCGATGTCGCTCGACGTGCGTCGGTGGCTTCGGCCGCCAATCACGCTCGGGCCCTCGCCTCGCCGGCGATGCTCGAGACGGTCGGACGTGCCGGCATCGTCGCGTTCCGCGGGGCCGGAGCGAGGGGCCTGGCCTCGTCGGCATGGCCCGCTGCGGGCATCACCACACCGGGATCCGACGCCGCTGGCGCAACCGCTGCTGGCGCAACCGCTGCCGGCGCAACCGCTGCTGGCTCCACCGCTGCTGGCACCACCGTCCCCGGCACCACCGAGATCGCCATTCCGCTGGTCGATGTGGACGTCGATCGGTCTGCGTCGCAACGTCTCGCCGAGTCGGTGCGCTCGATGATGAGCAGCGGGGAAGGCGAGCACGACCCCTGTGTGGTGACCGCACATCAGCGCACCGCATCCGACGGCGCGATCCACGCCAGCGTCGAGATCGACACGGCCGTGCTGGAGCCGGCGACGGAGGATCGCGACGGTGAGCACGGTCGCGGGATCAGCTCGCCCCGCCATGGTGGTTCGTCGAATGCACCCTCGCGACGGCAGGTGGAGTTGGCCGTTGCTGCGACCGATCAGTTGATCGAATCGCTCACCCGCGACGACGGGGTGAAGCGTCTCTCGGTCCGGGTCGTGCTGCGCACCGCCGACCGACGCGAGGTCGAGGCCGAAGCCGAGTGGGAGTCGTCATGACCGACGCTGACAGGAGCCGGTGATGGGCAAGAAGGACAAAGAGAAGCTCGAGAGCCTCGAAGGTCTCGAGGGAGCCACCGTGGAGGCCCGGCCCGATCCCGGTCCGTTGGCGCCGTGGCGATTGAGCATCGCAGTCGCAGCGTCGGCCGGTCTCGTCGGCATGCCGCTGTACGACGCGGCGTTGACGGGCGTCGGCGTCGACATGGCGCTGCTGCGGGCGTTCGGCGTCGCCTTTTTCGTCTGGGTGGCCGTCGGATTCGTGAACAAGGTGTTGCGCCAGGCGCAAGCCGTGCACGTTGCCCACGATGTGGGTTCACCCGAGCAACTCGCTGCGCCGCGACCCTGGGTCGACGAGCGAGTCGGCGACAGCGGATCAGCCACAGCCTGAGCGGCCTGAGCGCGGCCGCGACAGCGGTCGGAGATCGGCATCGGGACGTCGTGGCATCGCACTCGCGCGCGTCACCGCACGCCATCTCGCGTTTCGTCAGCGTTGGCGTCGGTGGGGACCGAGCTCAGCGCAGGTAGTCGAGCAGCGACGGGGGCAAGATCTTGGCTGCCACCTGGAGACTGGCTTGATACGACGTCTCCTGTGCCTTCGCCGTGATCAGCGCGTCGACGATGTTGACGTCTTCCACCTCGCTGAGCTGCGTCGTCATCAGCAACTTGCTGTCCTCGGCGCGGGTCTTGGCATCGGCCAAGCGGGCCGATCTGGTGCCGATCTCCACCGTGGCGGCACCGACGACGGTGCGGAACGAGTCGAGGTTGGCATGCTCGGTTGCGATCGCCGTCGCATCGCCGGCGGCGATCGCGTTCGCCAGCCGGTCGAGCGTCTCGAACACGTCACCGACCGCACCGCCGGCAGTGCCGAAGACCTGCGGGCCGCTGAGGTTGACGGCGATCGAGGTCGACGGGGCGACATCACGGACGATCGACGCATCGTTGCCCTGGTACACACCGGTCGCGTCGTATGCCGCCCCATTGGCGGTGCCGTTGAAGATCGACCGACTGCCGTAGGTGCTGTTCGCGAGCGCCAGCATCTCCGATCGGATCGAGCGCACCTCGGTGGCGAGCGCTTGACGTGCGACGGGATCACCCAGCGCGCCGGTGTTGGTGGCCCGAACGGTGATCTCCTTGGCGCGGCCGAGTGAGGTGAGCGAAGACGTCAACGCGACGTCGGCCGTCTCGAGCCACCCTTGCGCGTCGTTCAGCGACCTCAATCGCTGTTCGGCTCGGCGAAGGTCCTGGCGCATGCCCATCGCGCTCGACGTGCCGCCGGGGTCGACCGACGGTCGGGTGATCTGCTTGCCGGTGGAGAGCTTGGTCTGGGTTTCTTGCAGGCGGCTGAGGCCTTGGCTGAGGTCGCGCAACGTGGAGCGCAACATCATCGAACTGGTCACTCTCATCTGCCGACCACCCCGGTGCGCTCGATGA
>JAYUSX010000503.1:0-17412 GCA_043755475.1 Actinomycetota bacterium | reverse complement strand
TCTTCGCCGTTGCCGCCAGCTACTTCGCCGCAGTCACCGCCCACCTCGCTCACAGCTGATCGACCACCACCCGATGCGTCCCGGCAGGGATTCGAGTGCGATGATCCGCCGATGCGCCAGTACGACGATCACCTCTTGCAAATCCCGCTCTTTTCGGGCTTCTCCCGAAAAGACCTCGAACACGTCCATCGCATCTCGACCGAGATCGAAGTGCCCGCCGGCCAGGTGCTCATGCAGGAAGGCTCCAACGGTCACGAGATGGTGGTCGTGCTGGAAGGCACCCTCGAGGTCACACAGCAAGGCGAGCACGTGGCCGACATCGGACCCGGCGGCTTCGCGGGCGAACTCGCCCTGTTGAGCCACCGTCTCCGAAACTCCACCGTGACGGCGCGCACCGCCTGCAAATTGCTTCACCTCGATGGTCGCGGATTCGACGCGCTCCTGGAAGACGTGCCCCAACTCGCCGTCAAGATGCTGCCGATCATCGCTGCTCGGATCGCTCCCCTCGAGCACGACTGACGCATACTGACTGCGTCGCTATCCATCCAAGGCTGCGGTGATCGGATCTGATCACCGTGAAGGTGACCAGAAACGGGCACCTGAGGGATCTCGGCGGCGTCGGCCTCGAGGCGCACGGCGGATGGTGCGTGTGAGACCCACATGCGAGGCTGGCGCCGTGTCCACACCCGCCCACTCGTCGCTCGCAGCCGAGCACCTCTCGCTCGTGCTCGAACGGCTCGCTGGCAGCGGCGCCACACCGCGAGGCGACCAGGTCGAGGCCGTCGCAGCAATCGTTCGGCCGGCCGCACGCGTGCTCGTGGTGCAGGCGACCGGCTGGGGCAAGTCGGCGGTCTACTGGGCGGCCACCTCGGCCCTCCGATCAACGGGCGCCGGACCCACCCTTGTCGTCTCCCCGTTGTTGGCGCTGATGCGCGATCAGGTGACCGCCGCCGAACGCTCGGGGCTCAGGGCCGCCACGATCAACAGCACCAACCTCGACGAGTGGGATCCGATCTTCGCGTTGCTCGATCGCGACCAACTCGATGTGCTGCTCGTGTCGCCCGAACGTCTCGGCAATCCCCGATTCGCCGCCCGTCTGGAGGAGCTGATGAGCAGGGTGGGCCTCGTCGTGATCGACGAGGCCCATTGCATCAGCGACTGGGGATTCGACTTCCGCCCCGACTACCAGCGCCTCGCCAGGGCCTTGCTCACCACGCCGAGCGCATCGGTGCTCGCGACCACTGCCACTGCGAACCAGCGCGTCACCACCGACGTCGAGCGTCAGCTCGGTGCTAGCACCATCACGTTCCGCGGCACGCTCGCACGCACGTCGCTGCGGCTCTCGGTCGTGCCCGGGCTCGCACCGTTGGCCCGCTACGCGTGGGTGGCCGACGCGCTCGACACCATCGCAGGGTCGGGGATCATCTACGTCCTCACCGTCGCCGAGGCCGACCGCCTGGCCGGCTTCCTGCAGAAGTGCGGCCACGAGGTCGCCGCCTACACCGGGCAGATGGAACCCTCGGCTCGAATCGAGGTGGAAGACCGCTTGCGCCACAACCAGGTGAAGGCCGTGGTCGCCACCTCCGCACTGGGCATGGGGTACGACAAGCCCGACCTCGGCTTCTGCATCCACGTCGGGTCGCCAGGCACACCGGTGGCGTACTACCAGCAGGTCGGCAGGGCCGGACGCGCCGTCGACCATGCTGATGCGGTCCTGCTGTCATCACCCGCCGACGAACGCATCTGGGAGTACTTCGCGACGGCATCGATCCCGAGCCCCGACGATGCTGCGGTCACGTTGCGCGCCCTCGGCAACGGTCCACGGTCGCTCGTCGAGCTCGACAGCCTTACCGGCGTGCGGCGCGGCCGCCTCGAGGCGCTGCTCAAGATCCTCGCGGTCGAAGGCGTCGTTTCCAAAGATGGCTCCAAGTGGGCGGCCAGTGGCCAGCCCTATGTGCACGACGCGCAGAAGTGGGATGCCCTCGCCACATCTCGCCGAGCCGAGGCCGACCTCATGCGCAGCTATGCCCATGGCCGGGGCTGCCTGATGGCGTACCTGCAGACCGCACTCGACGATCCCTCGCCCGCACCATGCGGTCGCTGCTCGGTGTGCACCGGCGAGTTGCCTGCTCCGGGCTCCACACCGAGCGATGAACGAATCGCCGCTGCACGCGAGTACCTGCGCGGCGACGACGTCGTGATCGAGCCGCGCAAGCTGTGGCCCTCGGGTGTCGGCCGGAAGGGGCGCATCCCCGGCGGCGCCGAAGGCAGGGCGGTCGCGTTCGCCGATGATCCCGCCTGGGCCGACGAGCTCGTCGCCTTGCGGCGGACCGCGTACGGCACCGTGCCGGAGGAACTCCTCAACGGCGCGGTCGAGGTGCTCCGTCGATGGTCGAAGGTGTGGCCGGCCCGACCTGTCGCTGTCGTCGCGGCACCCGCAGCGTCGGTCGAGATGCATGCGAACCGCATGATCGCCCAACACATCGGCACCGTCGGCAAGCTGCCCGTCCTCGATCTGTTCACGTGGGACGGGTCGGCCCAACCCACCGATGCTTCCAGTGCTCCGGTGGTCTCCCACCTCGAACAGGCGATCCGCCTCCATCACACCGCTGACGTTCCCGTAGGCCCGATCCTGCTGTGCCACACCACCATGCGCACCGGTTGGGCGTTCTCGCTGTGCGCCGCGCTGCTCGCCGAAGCGGGCTGCCGCACCACCATGCCACTCGTGATCCACCGGCTGCCCTGAGCCGAGCGAGCAGCTGCATCACACGACTGTCGGGGCGCTCCGAGCGACGTGTCCGCCTGCCACATCCTCCGGATCGACGGCTCGGTCGGCCGTGGTACCTTCCGCCGACATGAGCCAGCCCGACGTCACCACGACCAGAGCGACCGCTGACGCCACAGCAGCAGTTGACGCCACGACGGCAGTTGACGCCGATGGGCAAGGGATCAACGAACTCATCCTCGACCGGATCGATGCTCTGCGGGTGTTGCGCGCCGACACCGTCGAGGAAAAGGGTGCGCTGCTCGAGCAGATCGCGGGCAGCGGCAAGGTGGAACAGGCGATCGTCAGCGAGCTCAGCAAGGTACGTCCGGTGTGGCGTCCCGATCGGTTCGAAGAGGCCCACCGGCTGGCGATGCGATCACTCGAGGTGCTCGACCGCAACGGCGCGCGAGCCGCCAAGCTGCCGTCCATCGGCCCGCTCAAGCCGATCGCCGGTTACGTCGTCGGTCTGATGACCCGTTGGGTCGTGAAGGGGCATCAGAACTCGCTCATCGCGTCGATCCGCAAGCTCTACGAACGACGCGAGGCGAACGCCATCTGGGGAAGCCCGGAGCACGTCATGCTCCGACGTGCCCGCATCGATGCCACCCGTGTCGAACCGGCATTTCGTGGCAACCCGCTCGGCCTGCCGACGTTCCTCCTCGGTGGCGCGATCCTGTCGAGCGTCATCACGGCGCTCCAGTCGTTCCTCCGGTGGGCGCTCGACGGTGCGCTCGGCATCGCGGTCCTCACCGTGATCCTCACCCTCGTCTTCGCCGGGTTGGCATGGTCGGCGCTCTACGCCGCTGGTGTCGCACGGCGACGAATCAGGCTCACCACCGATCAGCCGATGAAAGCTCTCTGGGAGACCATCGGCGCCGCCGGCAACCCACCCAAGGACGGTTCGTACAGCTTCGCCTTCATCGCGATCGTGCTGCTCGTTCTGGTGTGGGTGCTCGTGCCCCTCGCGGCCTGGCTGCTGTTCACCAAGCTGGGCGACACCGAGGACGCGACGTCGATGATCGCTTCGCTGCAGGTGTGGTGAACCGCAGCACACACGCGCTGCAGGGTGGAGTGCGACCCGATCGAACGGGCCTGCGGTTCACGCCTTCGTGTCGGGTCCGAAGTAGGTGGACCACGGGTCGATGTCATGTTCCGGCTGTGGGGCAGGCGGCGGCGCGGGCTGCTGGATCGGGGCTGACTCGACATGTGTCTGGTATCCCGATTCCGACGGCACATAGGTGTCGACGCGAGCCGTCGGAGCAGGCGTCATCTGCGAGTACGGATCCGCCGACGAACCGGCGACCCCTCTGGCCGAAGGGTGCCCAGCCGGGTTGATCCGCGGTGCGTAGGCAGGAGCGGGCCGCCTCGGCGAGCTTCTGACCACCGACCCACGGCGCTGCACCTCGCTGGTCTCGGGCCACAGGTTCGGCACGAACGACAGCACCACGGCAACGATGCCTCCCAGCACCAACGCGATCGCGACGGGCATCACGCCACTGGTCGATTCACGCGTTGCAACCTCGACGATTGCATCGACGTCGCTGGCCCACGCCCGCGCGGCGGCGACCACACCGATCGGTACCAACGCCCACAGGGCTCCACTGCACACACCCCAGATGCCGGCGCGGCGCAGGACACCGCGACGATCGCCGAAGGCGAATGCCACCGCCATGAGCACAGCGGCGACGATCGCCAGCAGTGTGGTCGCCGCCTCGGCGGCCGTACGCAGTGACGACACACCGGGCGGGTGGAACGTCGGGAGCGTGATCTCGGGGACCACGCCATCGGGCAGTTGGGCCGCGATCTCCGGAGACACGACGGCGAGTCGTTCGCGTACCGCTGACACCATCGCGTTGGTGTCGATCGTGGTCGAGCGATCGTCGTCGATGCCCAATGCGTTCGCGTGGGCAGCCCCGAGGGCAGAGATCACGTTCGTCGTCACCCGCGGATCGCTCAGGGCTGCCGCCACCGAACCCTCGACGAGATCGATGTTCGACCGGTCGATTCCCGAGGCCCGCACGATCTGCAGCGCGAACGACGATGCGAGCTGTGCCGACGATGCCTCGTCGGACAGCACCGCCGTAGCGATGTCCTCCGAGCGGGCAGGGTCACCGATGGTGTGGAGGTACACCCAACCCACCCATGCCAAGGTCGCGCAGAGCAACGCCACCGACGTGAGCAGCCTCGATGTCATTCGTCCCAACATCGCTCCCCTTCCCTGTGGTCGACCTACTGACGTGTGATCGTCCGGTGCCCGTGCGTTGTGCCAGCATCGCACGATGAGTCAGCTGTATGTGGGCGGTCGAGTGTTCACCGCCGATCTGGATGATCCGTGGGCCGAGTCGTTGGTCGTCGAGGGCGACCTCATCGTCGCCATCGGGAGCCTGGCCGCCTGCGAGGCGGCTGCCGGTGACGAGTGCGAGCGGGTCGATGTCGCGGGATGCGTGGTCATGCCCGGGTTCGTCGACGGCCATTCGCACTTGCTGATGACCGGCAGCGCGCTCGGCAAGGCGCAGCTGCGCACCGCGACGTCGCTGGAGGAGATCCGACGACGCCTGGTCGAATGGGCCGAAGCCAACACCGACTCGCCGTACGTGTTGGGCACGAGCTTCCTGTTCGATGCCGTGCCGAACAACGAACCGACTCGGCAGATGCTCGACGATCTCTTCCCCGACCGGCCGGTGTTCATCGACTCGTTCGACCTGCACTGTGGATGGGTGAACACGGCGGCGCTGTCGTTGATGGAGATCACTCGAGACACCCCTGACCCGATCGGCGGCGAGATCCGGCGCGAACCCACGAGCGGTCTCCCCACCGGCTATCTGCTCGAGACCGCGATGCATCAGCACATGTGGGAGTTTCTCGCCCGCACCGATGACGCCACCCGCGATCGCAACCTCGCCACGGCGATGAAGGCGCTGAACGAATCGGGCACCACGACCGCGGTCGACATGGCGGTCGGACCCCACGACGCGGCCACCTTCGCTCGAGCCGAGGCCAACGGCTCGCTCACCCTGCGCGTGATCGGTCACTGGATCGTTCGCAACACCGGCGACCCTGCTGCTGATCTCGCCCAGGTGGAAGAGGCGGCTCGCCGCAAGGAGCAGCACACCGGTGGCATGTTCCGCGTGGCGGGCATCAAGCTCGTGGTCGACGGAACGATCGACGCGTGCACCGCGGCGATGATCGAGCCCTACACCAACGACACCAACTGTGAACCCATCTGGCCCGCCGCGTCGCTGAACCCGGTGGTGGAGCTGGCCGACAGGCTCGGCCTGCAGGTGGCATGCCATGCAATCGGTGATCTCGCCGTGCGCAGCGCCATCGACGCGATCGAACGGGCCCAGCAGGTCAACGGCACCAGCGGGCGACGGCACCGCATCGAACACCTCGAGTATGCCGACGCCGCCGACATCCCCCGACTCGGTGCGCTCGGCATCACCGCGTCGATGCAACCCGTGCACTGCGATCCCGCGATCGCGGGCAACTGGGCCAAGATGCTGGGCCCCGACCGCGCACCGGAAGGCTTCAACTGGCCCGGCTTCGTGAACACGGGCGCGACGCTGGCCTTCGGCACCGACACCCCGACGGCACCACACATGCCGCTGCCGAACATGTACATCGGCACCACTCGACGCTCGCCCGATCAGCCAGACCTTCCGGCGAACCGACCGGACTTCGCACTGCCGGTCGACGAGACGATCGTCCACGGCACCAAGGATGCGGCATGGGCCAGCTTCGAAGAAGGCCGCCTCGGAGTCTTGCGGGTCGGGGCCTGCGCCGACCTCGTGGTGATCGACGACGACCCCTTCACCCGGGGTGCCGATGCCCTGCTGTCTGCCCGGGTGCGCCGCACCGTGCTGGGCGGTCGCGTGGTGCACACCGCCGACTGATCCCTGTCAGACCTGTCAGGTGGTGAGCTCCAGGCCGGACAGGCTGCCCTCGGCACGCCATTGCTCCAACACCTCGATGAACTTGATCGCACCGAGGCCGTAGCTGCCGTTTCGGACACTGCGTTGTTCGGGCTTGCCCTCGTTGTTGTAGTAGCCCGGCGTGCCTGCTTCGAGGAAACGCTGGTTGTTCATCGCCAGCTCCTCGATCGTGCGCACCCACGACGCCTCGGCCTCGCTCGACGCCTCGACGACGCGCGCCTCTGCTTTGTACGTGTGCTCGAGGATGTATGAGAGGTGACGGCTCTGCTCGTCGATCATGTGCGGGAAGTTCACCGTGAAGCCCGACTGCGTGTTGCTGAAGATGAAGCAGTTCGGGAACCCACGGCTGTGCATGCCGTGCAAGGTGGACGCACCATCGGCCCACTTCTCGGTGAGCGCCAGCCCGTCGCGCCCATACACCTCGTAGCCCGATCGACGCGCGTACCCGGTGCCCACCTCGAAACCGGTGGCGTAGATGATGCAGTCGAGTTCGTACTCCACACCGTTGGCCACGATGCCTCGTTCGGTGATGCGCTCCACTCCCTGGCCCCGGGTGTCGACGAGGGTGACGTTGGGACGATTGAACGTGTCGAGGTACTCGTCGTGGAAGCACGGGCGCTTGCAGAACTGTCGGTAGTAGGGCTTCAACGCCTCGGCGGTGCTCGGGTCGTGCACCATGGTCTCGACCCGCGAACGAATCGACTCCATCTTCTCGAAGTCGGCCAATTCGACCGCCTCGCCGGGATCGGTGCCCGCCTCGATCGCGCCGCGCCGCATCATGATCAGCAACTTGCCGATGATGTCGGTCCAGCCGTCGTTCACCATGTCCTCGGGCTCGAACACACCTGAGACGAGGTTGTTGAAGTTCTCCATCCGTCGACGTTGCCAACCCGGCTCGAGCGACGCGGCCCACTCGGGATCGGTGGGGCGGTTGTCGCGCACGTCGATCGACGACGGTGTGCGTTGGAAGACGAACAGCTCCCGGGCCGTCTCACCAAGGTGAGGGACGCACTGAACGGCGGTTGCTCCGGTGCCGATGATGCCGATGCGCTTGTCGACGAGGTTGGTGAGACCGCCCGACGAATCGCCACCGGTGTAGGCGTAGTCCCAGCGGCTCGTGTGGAACGTGTGGCCCGTGAACGACTCGATACCGGGGATGCCCGGCAGCTTCGGCCGGTGCAACGGGCCGTTGGCCATCACCACGAAACGCGCTCGCATCGCGTCGCCGCGGTTGGTGGAGATCACCCATCGGGCGTCGGACTCGTCCCAGCGCAGCTCGGTGACCTCGGTCTGGAAGCAGGCGTTGCGATACAGGTCGAAATGGCGTCCGATCGCCCGGCTGTGCTCGAGGATCTCGGGGGCCTTCGAGTACTTCTCCTTCGGCACGTAGCCGATCTCTTCGAGCAGCGGCATATAGATGTACGACTCCACGTCGCAGGCTGCACCTGGGTAGCGGTTCCAATACCAGGTACCGCCGAAGTCGCCTCCCTTCTCGATCACGCGGATGTCGTCGATGCCGCTCTCTCGCAGACGGGCGGCGGCGAGCAACCCACTGAAGCCTCCACCGATCACCGCGACGTCGACGGTGTCGCGCAACGGACCACGTTCCGCCCTGGTGACGTACGGGTCTTCCAGGTATCGGGCGAACTGCCCGACGACTTCGATGTACTGCTCGTTGCCCGCGGCACGCAATCGCAGATCGCGTTCGGCTCGGTACTTCTCGCGAAGGGCATCGGGGTCAAAGTCCAGCTGCGACATGTCGAATGCTTAGCCGGAGGGCTCGCAGCACACCGGATCGAGCGCCGCTGTTGGCTTGTCGCACCGGCGACTCCGCCGACGGACCCACGCGGGTACGGTCGCAGCGCATGGCGACCTCCCCCGACGATCGCGGACAGTCGTCACCGCGTCTCCCCGAGGCCGACACAGGCCTGACCCTCGCCGACGTCGCGGATCGGATCAGCCGCGGCGAGGTGAACAGCGTTCCGGCGACTCCGACTCGATCGGTCGGCCGGATCGTGCGAGGCAACGTGGTCACGCCCGTGAACCTGATCATCGGGGTGCTGGCAGCGCTGGTGATCGCAGCAGGTTCACCGAAAGACGCTCTGTTCGGCGGCGTGATCGTGGCCAACAGCATCATCGGTGTGGTTCAGGAACTGCGTGCCAAACGAGTGCTCGATGCGCTTCGGGTCGTGAACGCGCCACACGCTCGAGTCGTTCGAGATGGCGTCGTTCGGGAGGTGCAGGTGGACGAACTGGTGCTCGACGACGTGGTCGAGCTACGTGGCGGCACCCAGGTCGTGGCCGACGGCGTCGTGCTCACCGGCGACAACCTCGAAATCGACGAGTCGTTGCTCACCGGCGAGTCCGATCCGGTCGTGAAGGTGTTGGGCAGCACGGTGTTGAGCGGCAGCGCCGTGGTGGCCGGCATCGGTCGCGTGAGGGTCACGAACGTCGGAGCGCAGAACTACGCGGTTCGACTTGCCGAGGAGGCCCGCCGCTTCACACTCGTCAACTCACCGTTGCGAAACGACATCAACCGCATCGTCACCTGGGTCGGGGTGATGATCATCCCGGTCGGCCTTCTGCTCGCGAGCAGCCAGTTCCTGCGCCGCGATGAAGGATGGCGCCAAGCGGTCATCAGCACGGTCGCCGGTCTGGTGGGCATGGTTCCCGAGGGCCTCGTCCTGCTGACGAGCGTCGCCTTCGCCGTCGGCGTGGTTCGATTGGCTTCGAAGCGATGCCTCGTGCAGGAGCTCCCGGCGATCGAGGTGTTGGCTCGTGTCGACGTGCTCTGCGTCGACAAGACGGGCACGATCACCGAAGGCTCGATGTCGGTGTCCGGCATCGAGATGCTCGAGTTGACCGATGAGTCGTCCACCGCTGGGCCTCCCCCGACCGGCAACGACGAGATCAACAGCAGGATCGAACTGGGCGATGTCGACGAGGTCCTCAGGGCCATGGCGCGACTCGATCCCGATCCGAACGCCACCATGAGCGCCCTGTCGGCGCGCTACCCGGGCAACACCGACTGGACCCTGGCATCTCGCGTGCCGTTCTCCTCCGCGCGGAAGTGGAGCTCGATGGCCTTCGCGGAGCACGGCACCTGGGTGCTCGGTGCGCCCGAGAACGTGCTCGCGGGAGCCTTCGACGACGGTGTCCGGGCGGCGGTCGAACGCCACGCCGCCAATGGGCAGAGGGTGCTGGTGCTCGCTGCGTGCCGCGTCGATCCGCCCGAGACGCTCACCGAGGTGCAGCCTGCGGCGCTGGTGGTGCTGGAGGACGTCATCCGGGACGACGCAGCCGCGACGTTGCGCTACTTCTCCGATCAGGGCGTGACCTTGAAGGTGATCTCCGGCGACAACAACGTGACCGTGGCAGCGGTCGCCAGGCGCGCAGGCATGGAGCACTGGTGCGACAACGTGAACGCCACGGAACTCCCCGAGGCCGGCGACGCCTCGTTCGCCGCGGCGGTCGAACGCACGTCGGTGTTCGGTCGGGTGACGCCGCACCAGAAGCGTGCGATCGTGGCGTCGCTCCAGGCCGGCGGCCACGTGGTCGCCATGACCGGTGACGGCGTGAACGATGTGCTCGCGCTGAAGGACGCCGACTGCGGCATCGCGATGGCCTCCGGGAGCGAGGCCACCCGCGGCGTAGCCCAACTGGTGCTGCTCGACTCGAACTTCTCGGCGCTGCCAGCCGTGGTCGCCGAGGGGCGACGGGTGATCAACAACATCGAGCGGGTCGCCAGCCTCTTCCTGGCCAAGACGGCCTACTCGGTCATCCTGTCGCTGATCACCGGCGTGTTCGCTCTCGCATACCCCCTCCGCCCCATCCACCTCTCGATCCTCAGCTGGTTCACCATCGGGGTGCCCGCCTTCTTCCTCGCGCTCGAACCCAACGCCGACCGGGTGCGCGATGGCCTCCTTCGGCGAGTGCTCGGTCGAGCGGTGCCCGCCGGCGTGGTGATCGCGGGCGCCACGATGGGCGTCTTCGCGATCGCCCAACTCGACGAGGCGATCACCTCGGACGACGCCCGCACGGTCGCCGTGCTCGTCGCTGGTTCGGTCGCCCTGATGAACCTGTACCGGGTGGCGCTGCCGCTCAACCGGCTGAGGCTGGCGCTGATCTCGACGATGGCCGTCGCCTTCGCAGCGGCGTTCGTGATGCCGTGGAGCCGGGACCTCTTCGAACTGCCCCTCACCGAGCCGTGGGCGTACGCGCTCGCTGCCGTCTTCATCGCCTGCGCCTACCCGGCGCTGGTGCTGGGCAGCAGGGCGGTCGATCACATCCGAGATCGACGCGGTGCCGGAGCGATCGGGTAGCGTGCCGCCCATGTCACACATGTACGACCTCACGATGTCGTCGATCACCGGAGATCCGGTCGAGCTCGGCGACTTCCGCGACAAGGTTCTGCTCATCGTCAACGTTGCGAGCGCTTGAGGCCTCACCCCTCAGTACGCAGGTCTGCGTACGCTCCACGAAGACAACAAGGACAAGGGCTTCTCCCTCCTTGCGTTCCCGTGCAACCAGTTCGGGGCCCAGGAGCCCGGCACTGACGCCGAGATCCTCGAGTTCGCAACATCGAAGTACGACGCCACGTTCCCCATGTTCTCCAAGATCGAGGTGAACGGAGACGGCGCATGCGAGCTGTACGCCTGGCTGCGTGAGCAGACCGGTGGCGCCGACATCTCGTGGAACTTCGAGAAGTTCCTCATCGGCCGCGATGGCAACGTCGTCGAACGGTTCGGGCCGATGGCGACACCGGAAGACATCGGCATCAAGGTCGCCGAGATCATCTGACTCGAGATTCTCTGACTCGACATCATCCGAGTCACGGCACCGTCGGCGGCGACGCCCGATAGGTTCGCCACCGCTGGTCGATCGACGACCGCCAGCATCGTTCACGCGTTCCCCCGAACCATTGCTCCCCAGCGAAAGCATGCGGGGCGAACTCTGTTCGGGAGGACCCATGTCTGCACATCACCGCGGCCGGCCGCGTTCACGTCGCCGCGCACTGGAGCTGGAGTACGGCATCGACGCGTTCTGGTTGTGGCTGCCTCAGCCCGACGATCCGTTGGTGATCCCGTCGTTCGGCGAGGCAGCTTCGTTGGCGATGGAACTCACCGATTGGTCGGTCAGCAACGAGGTGCTGGTGCTGCTCGATGCGCGCCGACAGGTGACGGCGATGCTCGTCGATCCACCGCCCGCTGTGGGCCTGTTCGTCGGCCGGCTCGACCTCCCGGCGCTCGAGGTGCCCTTCTGCCAGACGATGTCGGTGGTCGTTGCGGAGTCGCCCACCGACGGCCCGCCACCCGAGCGACACCGGCAGGGTTACTTCGCCCTCCGGAGATGCCACATGCTCCAAGGGCTGCAGTTGATGGATGTGATCCTCGCCCATCCGGAACGTGTGCAGAGCCTGGCCATCGCGTGCGATCCGGATGCGGTGTGGTTCGAGGAGTTCGAGCCCGGTGCAGAGATCGCCGTTCCACCGGACGACGTCGGACACCCGGCTGCATGAAGCGCTCTACGATGACCGCCCATGAGCACCATCTCCGTCGTCACCGGGGCGAACAGCGGCATCGGTCGAGCCACCGCCATCCACCTCGCCGCCCAGGGCAACACCGTCTTCGGCACCGTGCGCAGCACGTCGAAGGCCACCAAGCTGCAGGCGATGGCCGCCGACGCCGGCGTGACGATCCAACTCGTCGAGCTCGACATCGCCGACGACGACTCGGTCTCACGTGGCTTCGCCCAGATCCTCGATGCCACCGACGGCGTCGTCGATGTGCTGGTGAACAACGCCGGAGTCGGTGGCAATGCAGTTGCGGAAGAGTGCCCCACGTCGCTCTACCTCGATGTGATGAACGTGAACCTCTGCGGCGCAGTTCGTTGCCTCCAGCAGGTGCTGCCCGGCATGCGCGAGCGACGCCGAGGAGCGATCGTGAACGTCACGTCGATCACCGGCCGCATGGCCGCGCTCGCGCAATCGCCGTACGTTGCGTCGAAGTGGGCCTTCGAGGGACTCAGCGAGGGACTCGCCCAAGAGCTGGCCCCCTTCGGCATCCGTGTGGTGATCATCGAGCCGGGCGTGACCAAGAGCGCGATCTTCGCCAAGAACATCGACGCTCCGAATCAGAGCGGCGCCTACGAGGCGGCGTACCGACGGATGTTCCAGTTCTACGCCGCAGGCATGGCCCACGCCACCGATCCGTTCGAGGTGGGCGCAGTCATCCATCACGCCGTCACCACCGATCAACCAGAGCTGCGCTACCCCGTTTCGTGGGGCGGCACCGAGTTGATCGAGGGTCGGGCAGCGATGACCGACCGGCAATGGGTCGAACTCGCCGACCACACCGACGACGGCGCGTACTACGACGCGTTCAAGGGTGCGTTCGGTCTCGAACTGCGAACCTGACCCAGGTTCGCGCCGGCATCGGTTCCGCTCGCGTCAGTCGCGACCTAGGGCCGCGCGGTGCAACACAGCCCACGTGGGGCTGACCTCCACCTGGTCGCCCTCCACCCGAGCAGCGCCGTCGACGATGAGGCTCATGTCCTGGCCGGTGGCACCCGGGAAGACCATCGTGACGTTCGGACGCGCTGTCAGGTTCGCCACCGTGCCCGTTCCCACGCGGGCGACCAGCGCTCCGTCGACGAATCTGGTGGCGACCGCCAACGTCTGGGCACGACCGTCGTCGCGCACGGTCACCAGGTATCCCCACGGGAACTCGCCCAACGTGGCGGCCAGCTCGTCCAGTGGCACGGCGATGCTCATGGACCGAGCGTAGGCCCGATCACCACGCACCCCCGGCCGTCGGGGTTCAGACCGCGAGTCCTGAGGCTCCTGCCGAAGGCGCGGCGAGGGCTCCATCGCCGTCGAGTGCGTGGGCGATCTGGAGGAGCAGCAGTTCGCCTCCGGGGGGCGCGACCAACTGCAGCCCGACGGGCAAGCCGTCAGGAGTGACACCAGCCGGCACGGAGATCGCCGGACATCCGGTGACCGTGATGTCGGTGCAGCTCTGCATCCACTCCAGGTAGTTCTCGAGCGGTACCCCTTCGATCTCGCGCACCCAGTCGACCTCCACGGGGAACGGCACGACCTGGACCGTGGGGAGGGCGAACACGTCGTACCGCTCGAAGAAGCGACGCACGCGCTCCTGCAACGACCCTCGGTCACGAAGGGCAACCCCCACGTCCGACGCGCTCAGCGAGCGCGCCAGCTCGATGTTCCACCGGATGGTGTCCTTCAGGTCGTCCGGTCGTTCGTCGTACAGCGGACCGAGGTTGCGTTCGAAGCCGACCGAACGAAGCGTCTGGAACACGCGCCCCGCGCCCGTCAGGTCGGGAAACGCGTCGACCACCACGCAACCGTGTGCGCCGAGCCGATCCGGAACACCCGCCAGCGCAACCTGTACCGCCTGCTCGACCGGAAGACCGCCCGCGTCCGCGGACCACCCGACGCGCAGACCAGCCAGCGATCGATCGATCGGGTCGAAGGGTCCGGCGGCACCGCGGAGGGGCACCGACGGATGCGGCCCGGCCATCGCCGACAACAGCAACGCGACGTCGGCAGCGTTTCTCCCCATCGGTCCTTCGGTCGCCAGCGGATCCCAGGGATCGCTCGCCGGCCAACTGGGCACCGTGCCAGGAGTAGGTCGCAGACCGACGATCCCGCAGAACGACGCCGGGTTGCGCAGCGAGCCCCCGAGGTCGCTGCCATCCGCGATCGGCACCATTCCGCTCGCGAGCGCTGCGGCCGCACCGCCGCTCGACCCGCCCGCCGAACGCGACGGATCGTGCGGGTTGCGAGTGACACCGAAGAGGCGGTTGAAGGTGTGCGAACCCGCACCGAACTCAGGGGTGTTGGTCTTGCCGAGCGTGACGCACCCGGCGGCACGCAGCCGGGCGATCAACAACTCGTCCACCAGGGGAACGTTGTCGGCGAGGAGGGGCGAACCCATCGTGGTGAGAATCCCCGCGGTGTCGGCGAGGTCCTTGTGGGCGATGGGCAACCCATGCAACACGCCCAACGACTCGCCACGTGCATGCGCCTCGTCGGCTCGCGCCGCGTCTTCGAATGCACGGTCGAACGCAAATGTGATGACGGCGTTCACCGTCGGGTTCACCTCGTCGATGCGCGCCAGGTGTGCCTCGAGCACCTCTCGCGCCGACACCTGTCCGCTTCGCAGCAGACCGGCGAGGTCGACCGCAGACCGGCGCCACAGCTCGGTCACGAGTCGTCGCCCATCTCGAACCGCCGACGCAACACGGCCTTTTCCACCTTGCCCATCGCGTTGCGTGGGAGCGAGTCGACCACGTGGACGCGTTTGGGCACCTTGAACGAGGCCAGCCGTTCACGCATGCCGGCCCGCAGGTCCGCCAGGTCGACGCTGACGCCCGGAGCGCACACCACGACAGCGACGACGGCCTCACCGAAGTCGCCATCGGGCACGCCTACCACTGCCGACTCGACCACCCCCTCGAGTCGATCGATGACGTCCTCGATCTCCTTCGGATAGACGTTGAGACCTCCCGTGATGATCAGATCCTTCGACCGGCCGACGATGTGCAGGTACCCCTGGTCGTCGAACCTGCCCAGATCCCCTGTACGGAACCAGCCATCGGCGGTGAACTCGGTGGCCGTGAGGTCCGGCCGCCGCCAGTACCCGCCGAACACGTTCGGGCCACGGACGTCGATCGAGCCCACCGCTTCCCCAGCGACCACCGCACCGTCGTCGTCCACCACGCGTACGTCCACGCCCGGCAGTGCGAAGCCCACCGTGCCGGATCGCCGCTCGCCATCGAGTGGGTTGCTGGTGAGCATCGATGTCTCGGTCATGCCGTAGCGCTCGAGGATGGCATGGCCGGTGCGTTCGGCGAACTCAGCGTGCACCGATGCCAGCAACGGTGCCGAGCCGCTGATGAACAGCCGCATCGAGGCGCACGTCTCGACACCGAAGTCCGGGTGGGCGAGCAGGCGCGTGTAGAAGGTGGGCACGCCCATCATCACCGTGCATTGCGGCAGCGCGCGCACCACCTCCTCCACGTCGAACCGCTCGAGGAACACCATCGGAGAGCCGTTCGCGATCGAGCAGTTGGTGGCGACGAACAACCCATGGGTGTGGAAGATCGGCAGCGCATGGAGCAGCACATCGCGCTCGGTGAAGCCCCAGATGTCGGCCAGGACCGCCGAGTTCGACGCCAGGTTGCGATGCGAGAGCATCGCCCCTTTCGGCCTGCCGGTCGTGCCGCTCGTGTAGAGGATCGCGGCCAGCTCGTCCGGCGTCGAGGGATGGTCGACGAAGGTGGTGGACATGGCATCGGCCTCGGCCCCCAGGTCGGACAACCGGGCATCGTCGAGCACCACCGTCGGCTGGGCATCGGCCACCAAGTAGTCGACTTCGTCGACCGTGTACCCGGTGTTCATCGGGACCAACACGTACCCGGCGCGCACGCACGCGAGGTACACCATGATCGCCTCGACCGACTTGGAGATTTGCATCGCGACGCGATCGCCGGGTGCCGCGCCGCGGGCTGCGAGCGCGTGGGCGAGTTGCGCGGAACGTCGCGCCGCCTGGGCATACGTGTACGTGATCTCGCCGGAGGCAGTGAGCAGCATCGCGTGCTCGTTGCCATCGTTCACGGCGGCGAGCAGCTCACGAAGCGTGCTCGACCGCGCCGACGTCATCAGTGCGCGCCCCACGTGTCCCGATGGATCATGGATGCGGCCGGGAGCCGGTGAGCAGGCTTGAAATCGTCGCCGGTGTAGTACGCCACCGGGAACAGCGCCGTCTGGGTCCAGTCGGCAGGGATGCCCAACAGCGCGCTCACCTCATCGTGGAAGAACAGGTGGATCGTGGTCCACGCGGTGCCGAGCCCCCTGGCGCGCGCGGCGAGCATGAAGCTCCACGCGGCCGGAAGGATCGAGCCGTAGGTGGACGCCTGGGCGATGATCATCGGCACCGTCTCCATGCGTCCCTGCACGCACGGGATGACGAACACCGGCACCTGATCGAGCACGCCGCCCAGATAGCTGGCGCTCTCCATCACCTTCGGCATCACGTGTTCACGAGGATCTCCCGCGGGCAACGGCGGCGGATAGCCCTGACCGCTCATGATCTCGCCGCCGCGCCGATAGAAGTCTGCGATCGCGGCACGCTTGGCCGGGTCGGTGACCACCACGAACGACCAGTTCTGGGCGTTGGTACCCGTGGGGGCCTGCGTCGCGATCTCGATGCACTCGTCGATCAATGCCATCGGCACGGGCCGGGTGAGATCGAGGCGTTTGCGTGCCGAGCGCGTGGTCGTGAGGAGCTTGTCGGCGGCGGCACGGTCGATGGTCATGGGCTCGACGGTACATCGCCGCGACGACACGCCCGTTCACCGCAACCGACAGCGACCGGCCCTGGCTCGTCGGGCGGTTCAACCGCGGTCACGCTGCCACGCGTACGACCGGGTGACGGTGGCCACCCGTGTGACGTACCGCTCGTACCAGCGCTCTCGGCCGAGGAGCTGTGCCCCGAGATGCTCGGTGACCTGCTTCCACGCCGCAGCGTGGGCTTCGGTCTCCCAGTAGCTCACGGTGATGCCGAAGCCGTCGGCTCCACGGACGGACTCGATGCCGATGTAGCCGGGCTGATCACGTGCCAGCGAGTCCATCCGCTCGGCCATCGCCCCGTAACCCTCGTCGTCCACGGGAGCCGACGAGCCATCGGG
>JAYUSX010000502.1:0-6640 GCA_043755475.1 Actinomycetota bacterium | reverse complement strand
CTGAACAACTTCGTGGCGGTGTCGAGTTCGACGTGCACCTCGAGGCCGACGATGAGCTCCCAGCCGCCTTCCAGCAGCCGATCGGCATGCAGCACGTGGTCGTGGGCTTCGCGGTCGGTGCGCACCTGGACATCGCTCATGACATGCTCCCCTGTGGCGTGACGGCCGACGTGCCGGCGGCCGCGCGTTCGAGCGCGGCACCCGCTCGGAACATCGACGCTTCGTCGAGGGTGCCGGCCAGCACCTGCACCCCGACGGGGAGGCCGTCAGCACCGGTACCGAACGGCACGCTCATGCCCGGATGGCCGGCCAGGTTGGTCGGGATGGTGTACAGATCGCACAGGTACATCTGCAGCGGGTTGTCGCCCTTGGCGCCGAACGGGAACGCCACCGAAGGAGAGGTCGGCGTGAGCAGCACGTCGGCCGACTGGTAGGCCCTGGCGAAGTCGTCGTGGATGAGCTTGCGCGCCTTCAGCGCCCGGCCGTAGTACGCGTCGTAGTAGCCGGCACTCAGCGCATACGTGCCGAGCATGATCCGGCGCTTCACCTCGTCACCGAAGCCTGCGGCGCGGGTTGCCGAGTACATCGCGTTGGTGTCGGGCGAGTCGACCCGCAGGCCGAACCGCACACCGTCGAACCTGGCGAGGTTGCTGCTCGCCTCGGCCGGGGCGATGAGGTAGTACGCCGTGAGGGCGTACCCGAAGCCGGGTACCTCGACGTCGACGATGGTGGCGCCCGCAGCGCGCAGGGCATCGAATGCCGCTTCCAGCCGCTCGACCACGTCGGGGTCGGCACCTTCGGGCAGATCGGTGATGCGCCCGACCCGCATCCCTTCGACGCCACGGTCGAGCACGTCCACGAGCGACGGATGCGATTCGGGGATGGATGTCGAGTCGCGAGGATCGTGGCCTCCGATCGCGTCGAGCACCAGCGCCGCGTCGTGCACGGTGTTGGCGAACGGACCGATCTGATCGAGCGAACTGGCGAACGCGATCAGGCCGTAGCGGCTGACGTAGCCGTACGTGGGCTTCACGCCCACGACGCCGCACAGTGCAGCGGGCTGACGGATCGATCCGCCGGTGTCGCTGCCCAGGCTGATCGGGGAGAATCCTGCGGCCACCGCAGCGGCGCTGCCGCCGCTGGATCCACCGGGAACGCGGCTGGTGTCGTGCGGATTGCGCGTGGGACCGAAACCGCTGTTCTCGGTGCTCGAACCCATGGCGAACTCGTCGAGGTTGGTCTTGCCGATCACGATCGCACCTGCGGCGGTCAATTTGGACACGACGGTTGCGTCGTAGGGCGGCTTCCATCCAGCGAGGATCTTCGACGAGCACGTGGTGGGAACCCCACGCGTGCACATGTTGTCCTTCAGCGCCACGGGCACACCCGCCAACGGTCCGACCGGCTGGCCGGCTGCGATCTTCGCGTCGATCGCCGCAGCCGCAGACCTGGCCTGGTCGGCCATGACGAGGTTAAACGCATGGATCTCACCCTCGCGAGCATCGATGCGGGCAAGGTGCTGCTCGACCACGTCGACAGCAGTCAGCACACCCGAACGCACCCGATCGGCGATCATCGCTGCCGTTGCCGGCGTGGACGCGGACGCCGCGGTCGGAGCGCTCACGAGTCGAGTCCGATGACGGGCGGCACGTGGAACCGGCCTTCCTCGACGCAGGGAGCGGCGGCCAGCACCTCGTCTCGATCGAGGCCGGGCAGCACCACGTCGTCGCGGAACACGTTCCGCAGCGGATACGGCTGGGTCATCGCGACGACGTGCGAGAGATCGAGGGCATCCATGTCGGCGAAGTGCTCCAGCATGCCGTCGAGCTGGGCCGTCATCCGCTCGATCTCATCGGGTGTGAGGTCGAGACGGGCCAGCTTGGCCACCTTCACGACATCGGTGGTGGTGATCCGGTCAGACACAGTCTTGGATGCTATTGCCCGTCTCGTACAGCTGGACCATCCGTTCTGCGACGTGGTGGCCGAGAGCCAGGAGGTTGTCGTACTCCGCCTCCGTCAGGAACTGGTCGATGGTCGAGTAGCCGGGAAACTGTTCGTCGACGGCGCGGTGGCGCAGCAACGCCGGGACGGCTTCCTCGCTCAGTTGTGACCTGCCGTAGATCAGGCGTCCGGTGCCACCACCGAGCGATGCCGGGTACACGATCAGACCTTCGACCACGCAGTCCAAGGGCAGCGCGGCTCGATCGGAGAGGGTGACCGGACGCAGGTCGACGTTCACATCGACGTCGAGCTCGACCCGTGCCAGCTCGATGGCCTCGGCCAGGGTCTGGAACGACTGCGGCGAGTCGCCGCTGGCGTCCACGCAGAACACCACGTCGGGCCGTTCACGCAACAGTTCGACGAGTCCGAGATTCTCGCGGTGACCTCCGTCGGCCACGTACACGAAGGCGTCGCGCTCGGGGTGGTAGCGATTGAACAGCTCCTTCACCAGATAGCCGAGGTGCACGCGTGGCGACGTGTCCGGATCGGCGAACCAGTGGGTGAACCGGGGGTTGGGAACCCATGCACCGAGACGAAGGTTCAGCGCCACCAGCAGCGCGTTGGTGGTGCCGAGCGCTTGACGGCCCATCGCCGACGCGAACGCAGCCCCGCTGAGCGCCATCGAACGGCTGACGATCCAGCCGCGTGGGTACCCGTCCCACCACGAACCCCGCGGATAGTCCGCCGATGCCACCTGCGCCGACGAGCCATCCGTGCGGTCATGGAGTGTGATCCGGTCGGCACGGAACGTGAACCCATACGCGGGCAGCCCGCAGAAGGTCGGCGACGTCGCGTGCGCCGTGGCGCACACGATCAGCTCTGGGCCAGACGGTGATGCGTAGGTCGCCCAATGGGGCTCATCGCCGTAGGGCAATGGCTGCAGCGGGGGCGAGTCATCTCCGCCCGTCGCGAACGTGGCGGCAAGCCGCTTTCGATACAGGCCGCCGAGGGTGAGCCGGTGGGCAGCGATGCTCTCGAGCACGAGCAGCCACATCACGGCGAGGATCGTGAAGAACCCATGGCTCCACAGGCCGTCGTAGCCGTACGCGAACGTGTCCGCCACCTTCCCGGCGAAGAGCAGCGACGCGACGGCCAGGAGCACACCACCCAGATGCATCCACCGCCGCTTCAGTTGAGCGACGAGCACGCCCACCACCGCCGACGCGAAGCCGAGACTCGTCAGCGCGCCCAGCACACCCGCCGATTCCTCGGCCGAGCCGCCGAGCGGGAGGTCGGTGAGCAGCCGCCTTCCATACACGATGCCCATGGGCACTCCCACCAGGAGCACGATCAGGCCGCCGCCTGCCACGCCGGCGAGCTGCGCCGGTCCGGACCACCGACGCCGACCCGACTGCGGACCCTGCGCGACCGACACCACGGCCAGCACGAACGCGATCATCAGGAGGACGGCGCCTGGTGCCACGAGGCGAGCCGGCACGAGATGGCGCCAATCGAGGGTCTGATCGAGCGTGGCGTCGGTGAACGGAAACGACGGGTGGATCGAGCGAGTCCGGATGGCGCGGCCCAGGACGCGGCCCACGAGGTACAGCGACGCCGCCAGCCCTCCGAGCACGGACACGCTGCGCACGATCACGTTGAGCACTCCCCCGAGGATCGACAGCACGCCGTTGTCGAGGAAACGCCGCCGCTCGCGCACCGTGGCCGCCCAGGGGTGGCCCGCATCGAACGCGCCATCGGCGGCGACGGTGGCCGCCGGGATCAACGTGTTGCCCGGACGGCGGCTGATGCGCCATCCGCCCGCGGTGTAGGCGCCACCGGAGACCGCCACCAGCCATCGGCTGCGCAGGAACATCGACGGGCCGTCGGCACGCGGCGCGTCCATCGCCCGCAGCGCACCCAGCGACACGCTCGAGGCGCGGATGCCTCCCCCCGAGATACACACCCCGATCGTCGGTCCACCTGCCGCAGCGCCGGCGCTCATCGCTTCGGCGGGCATCACGTCGATCGGCGGATGGGAACCGGCCATGCCATCCAACGTGGCGAACACCCGTCGAAGCGCTGGCCGCAGCACGGGGGCGACCAAGGGCCCGACCACGAGCGCCAACAACGCCGCGAACGACCAGATGAACAGCAGCCACATCACCCAGGTGACCGACACCAGCGTGAGCGTGAGACCCGTCGCAGGTTGACGCTTGCCCACCATCGCCAGGGCGAGCACGTTCTGCGCCAGATCGCACGCGGCGGCGAACAGCGCCACCCGGGGCGCTCGCATCCAGATCGTCGCCAGACGCCTCCGCTCCGGAGCCCAACGCCGCAGACCAGCCGTCAACAGACTCGGCACGATGAGGACCCACGACAAGACGAACACGTTGTCGAGCCACAATGCGGCACGGGCATCGGACCTGCCCGCTCGAACGACCGTGGCTGCGAACCGGTCGGGGGTGCCTGCCAGAGCCAGGTGTTGGTGGAACGAGCGGAAGGGAGCGAACGCGATGACCAGCAACGACAGGGTCACGGGCAGGAGCAGCAGCCATCCCCACGCGCGAGAACGCATCGTCACCTCCCTGAGAGCTTCGCGAAGTTGGCGGACAGCCGAGCTGGCGTCCGCCGGCAACGAACCTACTCGGCCGGCGCCGAGTCCTGATCGAAGCCTCATCGAGTCCGATGTCACGCAGCGCCAGGCGCACGTTCACCGGAACGACATCGCCCGAGGATTCAGCTGATCGCCTGAAGGTGCACGATGATCGCCGTCTCCGGATGCATGGTGGGAGGTTGGAGACCGTGCACGGCGAGCTGACGGCCAGTGAGTTCTACATGATCGGCCGTCCACCCCGGCTGGACTCGCCCCGGTCCCCGGTCGCGGTTGCCCGTGTCGACGACGGACACGCGGTACCGGCGGTCGAGATCGAGACCCGGCATCCGCACGGGCGGCGGCGTCAGGCTCATCCCCGTGCGGAGCTGCACGATCGCGACGAGCGCCTCGCTCCGGTCCGCTGCATACACGCCATGGGCGTGGGAGGCGATCTCGGTGCCGTTGCACTGCGGATCGAACCGCACCACGTCGCCGCTGTGCAGCAGCGGTCGGAACCGCTGGTGCAACGCAATGAACGCCGCCAACCGCTCGCGCTCTCGATCGTCGAGCGACAAGACGTTCCACTCCACACCGAGGTGGCCGAACAGCGCGGTGATGGCCCGGAACGACAGCGAATGGGTGCGACCTGTGGTGTGTGAACGCGGCGGGCCGATGTGGGCACCCATCAGCTCGGGCGGGATGAACATCGACGCACCGCGCTGGATCGTCTGGCGCTCGAGCGCGTCGTTGCAGTCGCTCGTCCACACGCGCCGCGTGCGCCGCAGGATCTCGAGGTCGATGCGGGCACCTCCGCTGGAGCAGCTCTCGATCTCGACGGTGGGATGTCGTGCCTGGAGCTCGTCGAGCAGGCGGTACACGGCGAGCGTCTGCGCATGCGTTCCAGCAGCGCCGTCGGCACCGCTTCCCTGTACGTGGTCGCGGTTCATGTCCCACTTCACGTAGGCGATGTCGTGGTCGCGCAACAGATCGTCCAACTGGCCGAGGACGTGCTGGTACGCACCTTCGATCGCGAGGTTCAGCACGAGTTGGTGGCGCCCGGTGACGGGCGCGTACCCCGGCGTGGTGAGCGCCCAATCAGGATGAGCCCGGAACAGGTCGCTGTCCGGGTTCACCATCTCGGGCTCCACCCAGATGCCGAACTCCATGCCGAGCGATCGGACGTGGTCGATGATCGGCGCGAGCCCGTTGGGGTACACCTCCGCCGAGACGGTCCAGTCACCGAGCCCACTCCGATCGTTCCGGCGCGAGCCGAACCATCCGTCGTCGAGCACGAACCGTTCGATGCCGACAGCAGCGGCCGCCGTGGCCAGGTCGCGCAGCCGGTCGTTGTCGTGGTCGAAGTACACCGCCTCCCAGGTGTTCACCAACACCGGTCGCGGCCGGGTGGGATGGCCGGGACGGCTGCGGACGAAACGGTGGTAGCACCAGCTGGCCCGCGTGGCGCCGCCGTCCGAGTACACCGCCACCACCTCGGGCGTCGTGTACGTGGCACCGGCCTCCAACACGATCTCGCCCGGGTGGAGCAGTTCGCCGAGCTGAAGAAGACGACGACCGTCGGGGAGGCACTCGGCGAGCAGCGAATGGTTGCCGCTCCACGCCAGGTGTGCGCCCCAGACCTCGCCTTGCCACTCGCCGAACCCAGCGCTGCCCGCGAAGGCCAGCGGCACGTGCTCGTGGGATGTGCGGCCTCGGCGGTTCTCGACCACCACCGAACCCACACCCCAGGTCGAGCGCACCGGATGGAGCTCGCGCGTCCACCGCCCGCTGAACGTGAGGAGATCGGACGCGTGGATCGGCAAGGGCAGCGTGACCGACAACTGATCGAGCAGGTAGCGCGTGTCTCCGGTGTTGGTGAGCGAACACTGCACCACGAGTGCGTCATCCACGTCGATGCGGGTGACGAGCCAGAGCTCGGCCAGCGGATCGCTGGCGGTGACGACGAGGCCGTGCGCCGTGCGCTCCACCGAGGTGGGCGTGAACCGTGGCGCCCATGCCGTGCCGCCGCGACGATGACCGGCAAGACCAGGACGGCCCTGCCAGCCGCTGCCGTGCTCAGGGACCACCGACACCGGCGCGATCACATCG
>JAYUSX010000501.1:0-6668 GCA_043755475.1 Actinomycetota bacterium | reverse complement strand
AGGTCCGGGAGATGCCCCATGGACGAGCCGAGGTGATCGACATCGGTGGTGGGCAGGTGATGCGGATGACGCTGCAGCCTGGATGGCGCTGGTCGGAGCACGTCAAGCCGATTGCAGGAACCGACATGTGCGAGGCACCCCACTTCCAGTACAGCGTGTCGGGCACCATCCACATTCTGATGGACGACGGCACCGAGTTCGACGTCGGGCCCGGGGAGGTGAGCTACCTCCCACCGGGACATGACGCCTGGGTCGTGGGCGACGAGCCGGTCGTGGCCATCGACTGGGGTGGGGCGCACGTCTGGGCGACACCCGCCTGATCCCCACCCCCTCGACGCTGCCACACGACGCGTCGCTCCACTCGATCACCGACGCGGGCCCGCTGACCGCCGGATCGAGAGGGGCTGCTCTCAGGCGTGACCCTGGATCGGTTGCGGGGTGTAGGGGGCCTCGAGCTCGCGGATCTCGTCGGCGGTGAGCACGATGTCGAGCGAGGCGATCGCGTCGTCGAGGTGCTGTTGCTTGGTGGCGCCCACGATGGGAGCTGCAACCGCGGGGTGCTTGCTCACCCATGCGAGTGCGATCTGCGCGCGAGGGACCCCTCGCTCGGCAGCGATCCGGGCGACGGCGGCGATCACGCCGGCGTCGGCGGTGCCGTAGAGGGTCTTGCCGAACTCGTCGGTCTCCTTGCGGGCGCTCGACTCGCTCGGGTCGCGGGTCAGGAAGCCTCGCGCGAGCGGGCTCCACGGGATCACGCCCACACCCTGGTCGACACAGAAGGGAAGCATCTCTCGTTCCTCCTCGCGGTACACGAGGTTGTAGTGGTTCTGCATGGTCACGAACGTCGTCCAGCCGTTCGCTTCGGCCACGTGCTGAGCCTTGGCGAACTGCCAGGCGAACATCGACGACGCACCGATGTGCAATGCCTTGCCCGCCTTCACCACGTCGTGCAACGCCTCCATCGTCTCCTCGATCGGCACCCGGCGGTCCCACCGGTGGATCTGGTAGAGGTCGACGTAATCGGTGCCCAACCGGCGCAGGCTCGCGTCGATCTCGAACATGATCTCCTTGCGCGACAACCCGCCACCGTTGGGACCGCGGCGCATGGTGCCGTGCACCTTCGTCGCGAGCGCGATCTCCTCGCGCCGGGCCATGTCGACAAGGGCCCTGCCGACGATCTCCTCGCTCGTGCCGTCGGAGTAGACATTCGCTGTGTCGAAGAAGTTGATGCCCGCGTCGAGTGCGCGGCGAACGAACTCGCGGCTCGTCTCCTCGTCGAGGGTCCAGGCATGGGCGCCGCGGTCGGACGCGCCGTAGCTCATGCAGCCGAGGCAGATGGGGGAGACGTCGAGACCGGTTCGGCCGAGCTTGATGTACTTCATCGACCCACTCTACGAAGCCGGCGAGACGGCCGAGCCGAGATGACCGTCAGCCGACGCTGGCCTCGGCCACCCACACGTCGACGCTCACCGAGCGCACCGGTGGCCGAGTGGTCGACTGCCAGCGGATCGGGGTCATGAGGAACAGGTCGTCGGCCGAGGCGTCGTCGAGCTCGAGATGGAACTCGACCCGATGGGCCGAGGTGGCACCCTCTGGAGGCTCCGACCGTCGTCGCTGACGGTCGGTGGCCTTTGCTCCGGCCAGACCATCGGCCGAGGGGCGCATCTCGACGAGATGCATCGCGCCGGGCGTCACCGTGACCCAGCGGCCACCAGGTCGCAGCACCCGGGCGAACTCGGGAAGGGGATGCGGTGCGAACACCGACGTCACCACGGCGAGCGACGCGTCCTGCACCGGCAGTCGGTAGGCCGAACCCACAACGAACGTCGAGTCCGGCAACAGCCGCGCTGCCATCTGCACCGCTCGCTTCGAGACATCGAGGCCATACCGGTCTGTGGCGACGAGGTGCGATGTGTAGTAGCCCTCCCCGCAACCGACGTCGAGCGCGGCGCCGTCGACCGAGCCCACGGCCTGCGCCAACGCCGCAGCGATCGGCCCGTACGCGCCCGACGACAAGAAGCGCCGTCGGGCTTTGAGGGCGTCGGATGTGTCGCCGGCGACGGCACCAGAGCTGAGCCGGCCACCGACGAGCAGGTTGAGGTAACCGCCCCTGGCGCGGTCGAACGAGTGGCCGGCGGCGCACCCGGCACCCGTCGGAGCGATCGTCAACGGCAGAGCACAGTTCGGGCAGGCGAGCACCGGCGAGAGCGGGCTGTCGTCGGCTGGCACGAAACGCGACCCTACGGTGCTGGAGCGCTTCCGACCATCTCTGTGGACGCTGCCGGCGCGAAGGCGGGTGCGGGCCGAGTGGCCAACCAGCACCCGCTCAACACGAGAACGAAGCCGATGAGGATCGGCACGCTGAGGTCCTCGTCGAGGAAGACGGCACCGAGCGTCACCGCCACCACCGGATTGACGAAGGTGATGACCGTGGCGCGTGCTGCGCCGATCTCGTCGATCAGGCGGAAGAACACCACGAAGGCAAGGCCGGTGCAGATCAGCGCCAGTCCGAGCACCGAACCGGTCGCCTCGAGCGACGGCATCTCCGAGGGCAACGACACGCCGGCGATCGGGAGATAGATGACCGTGACGATGCTCAGCGAGATCGCGATCACCCCCAAGGAGGGCACGTCGGCGAGCTTGCGGGTGATGATGAACGGTGCCGTGGCATAGCAGATGCAGACGACGATCACGAACGCGATGCTCCACCACGGTGGAGCGCCGTCGCCCGACAGATCGTTGCCCACCAGCAACGTGACACCACCGACACCGAGGCCGATGCCTGCAAGGCGGATGGGTCGCAGCGCGGCGTGGTCGCCGAGAGCGAACGCTGCGAGGGCACCGAAGATGGGCACCGAAGAGATGATCAACGCGGCCAGCCCCGAGGCGATGTGTTGCTCGGCTGTGGTGAGCAGGATCCACGGGATGGCCATCTCGAGGATCGCAAACACTGCGATCGGTCGCCAGTGCTGCAGCGCCGGTCGCAGCCCGTCGGAGCGGTTGGCGAGGAACAGGAGCACCACGGCCGCGAGAGAGGTGCGGCCGAACACCACGACGGCCGGTTCGAGTTCCTCCACCGCCACGCGGATGAAGAAGTACGGCACGCCCCAGATGAGCGCCATCACCCAGAACAGCACCCAACCGCGTCGTGTCACCCGTGGATCCTGCCCGGCGCGGACCACCGAGCGCCAGTGGATCTGCTGATCGTGATGAACAGCCCCGGCGATCGATCGGAACTCAGGCGGCGGTGGGGAAGAGGCGGAGGAAGTTCTCGGCGTAGAACTTGTCCTTCACCTCGTCGCTCGATGCCGCGAGCACCTTCTCGAAGCGGGCGATCGGGTCGCGGCCGCCCTCGGTGTGCGGGTAGTCGCTCGAGAAGAGATACAGATCGGGGTTCGACTCGTCGGCCAAGCGGGCCACGTCTTCGAAGACGAACGGCGTGAACGCCATCTGTGCGGTGATCTGTTCGCTGGGCGTGCGTGTGAACGAGGACAGGTTGGTGTCGACCCGACCCCACATCGCCGTCACCCAGTCGAGACGGCGGATGAGCTCGGGCACCCATCCGGCTCCCAGCTCGACCGACGCACCGCGCAGCTCGGGGTGACGCTCGAGCACGCCGTCCATCACCATCGTCGTGATGAAGGTCTCGGGACCCTGGTGCAACGTGGCGGCATCCTTGCTGCGCACGTTCTCCCCTCCGCCCATCCAGTCCTTCACGGCAGCACGACCGGTGTTCGACCATGCCTTCGACAGCTGCAGGGGCGAGCCGCCCACGTGCAGAAGGAACGGCAGGCCGGCCTCGGCGAGGCGCGCCCAGAACGGCTCGAGCTCGACATGGCCGGGAGACTTGTCGCCGCACGGGCGGTGCGGCACCCACACCGCGCCGAAGCCGCCGTCGAGGATCCAGTCGAGTTCGGCGAGCGCGAGGTCGGGGTCGTCGAGGGGCACGATCGCAACACCCATCAAACGCGGGTCGTTCGCGCAGAACTCGCGCATGTGCCGGTTGTGGGCTCGGGTCGCGCCGTAGCGAAGGCGCGGCTCGAGCTTCGAGCTGGGGTTGAACGGCATCGCCACGCTGTGCGTGGCGAACACGAGCTGGCGAGCGAACCCGAGCTGGTCCATCGCGAGGGTGCGATCGTCGCGATCGAATGCGCCCAGTGCCTGGATCTCCTTCACCTCGCGGATGAGGGAGTCGCCCATGGCGATCATGCGACGGCGGTGCTCGTCGCTGTGGCGGTTGCCGTTGTCGACGATCTCGGCCACTTCGTCATCGGTGACGAGCGAAGCCGAGTAGCTCACGAGCGGCATGTCGGCGCGTATGTCGGGGTCGGCGTAGGCCCGCAGGAAGTCGGGCAGCTCCGTGATGTGGCTGTCGGCGTCGTAGAACACCCGGTGGCTCGGTGCGTACGTCATCGCCCCTCAGCGACCCTCAGCGCCCCTCAGCGACGCGGCGGCCGAATGCTTCGAGGTCGAACGGCTCGATCGGCTCGGCCTCGTAGTCGTCCGGGCCCGTGGCGGTGTCGGGCAGCGGCAGGTAGTACGCGTTGCCCTTCGCTGCCCATTCGCCGGCCATCTCGAAGAACGCAGGGCCCATCGGGTCGATGCCACGGATGGGCATGGATCCACGGCGGATGGTGAAGTCGTGCGGTGCCAGCTCGCCTGCACGCACGAACCATCGCTCGGCGGCCTCGGTGCGGCCATCCTGGGCGAGCCACCACCCGAGCGCGAATGCTGCTCGGGCTTCCTGGTGCACGTCGTCGGCAACCTTCGTGTCGGCGACGACGTCGCCGGGGTACGCGGAAGCTTCGCCGCGCACCCACGCACGAAGCGCGGCCAGTGGCTTGCGGTTGTGGAAGTTGGTGATGGTTGCCAGCTCGTTGGACACGTAGTGCACGTCTTGCGGGCGAACGATGCGACCGTCCTCGTCGATCCACAGCACCGTGGGAACGTTCACCATGTTGTACAGATCGGCCACGCGGTGCTCGGTGTCGACCAGGCTGGGATGGGTGGCGCCGGCCGACTCGATGAAGGGGCGTGGATCGTCGATCGAGCGGTCGATCGCAACGGTGATGACCGCGAGGCCCTCGGGGGCCAGTTCTTCGTGGATCGCCTGCCACACGGGCAGGTCATAGCGACAGCCTCACCAACTCGCGTAGGCGTAGAGGACCACCTTCTTGCCACGGAAGTCGCTCAGCCGGTGCAGCACGCCGTGCACGTCGGGGAGCTCGAAGTCGGGCGCGAGACCCGAGCGCAGGGCGTCGGCGCGTTCGGCCGAGGGAGCGGCGAATGCCGCAGCGTGTTCGGACGCATCGATCACCATCGGTCGCTGTAGCAGGCGTGACAGCAGCGCTGCGTCCATGGCTCCCGCCGGCACGTCGGCCGGCACGGGGATGCACACCTCGTCGCGACACAGGCCTTCGGGTTTGCGGTCCCACCCGAGTAGCGATGGGTCGATGACGAGCGTGTCGCCCGACTCGATGAGGTGGGCCTGCTGTTCGTCGATCACGGTCCAGGTCGTCATGGCCGCACCATAGTGCGCTGGGAACCGGGCCTTCGTTGGCGGAGCGCTGGCCCGTCGCGCAGCATGATCGACGTGTACGCTCCGCCCGCTACCAAACCTGTGGGGGTGTGTTCGTGGTCCGTTCCGCTGACGAGTTCGTCACGTCGTACATCGCCGAGATGGACGGGCGCGAGCCCGATCTCGAGCGCAGGGTCACCGAACCATCCGGGCTGGATGCGGCGGGGATGATGGCTGCCATGGCGAACCCGTGGTTCACCGAGCCCGGTCGGCAGCCGGTCGCGTTGCAGATGATCGCCGACTTCATGAAGCCCGAGGGATCGATCTACTACGACGCGATCTTCGGTGGGTTCGACGGCCAGTTTGCGACGCGCAACTGGCTGATCCCGGCGATGGCGTCGATCGACTTCATCGATTTCGTACCACAGGCCCCACACGTGTTGTTCGACGACGGACAGGGCGGCACCTCGCTCGACGAGTGGGAGATGGTCGCGGTGATGGGCGAGGATCGGATGCCGTTGGCCAAAGGTGTGAGCGTTCGCCGTTTCCGCGAGGGATGGATCACCTGGGCATGCGATGTCTACGACTCGTCGGTCTTCCGCGTGCCCCCGCCTCCGGAGGCCGGCATCGAAGCGGCGCCGATTCCCGAGTGGCCGCGCACGGTGTGGAAGGCCGATCCGAGCGTCCCCGAGACCCGTTCTGCTGACGTGAACTGGGATGCGATGGCCGACGAGTTCCATCCCACCGACTCGGTGTACATCGACCCGATCTTCGGCGAGGTCCGCGGTCGCGAAGCGATCCGCGCATGGTTGAGCGACATCATGCCGAAAGCGGGCAACCTCGTCTTCGAACCGCTCGGACCCGTCCTCGACAACGGCGACGTGTCGGTGCAGGAGTGGCAGCAGATGGCGGTGCAGCCCGACGGCAGCCGGGTGTTCATGACGCGCGGCACGAGTGTTCGCCGCCGTCGTGACGGACTGATCGTCTACGCGATCGACTACTTCGACACGGCCTCGATCATGGATCCCGAGGTGCAGGCCGCAGGTCTCGCCTCGGGCGCGACGATGACGGCCGACGACGTCATGCGCTACCGCACGGCCGGCTGAGCTCTGACGGGCGACCGTCGGCGATCAGAGGCGTTGCCATACGG
>JAYUSX010000500.1:0-6682 GCA_043755475.1 Actinomycetota bacterium | reverse complement strand
GGAGCGTGTTGAACACGTCGGGGTGGGCTTTTTCGATCTCGTCGAACAGCACCACGCTGAACGGCTTGCGCCGCACCGCTTCGGTGAGCTGGCCGCCCTCTTCGTAGCCGACGTAGCCGGGAGGCGATCCGACGAGACGGCTCACCGTGTGCTTCTCCATGTACTCCGACATGTCGAGCGCGATCAACGAGTTCTCGTCACCGAAGAGGAACTCGGCGAGCGTCTTGGCCAGCTCGGTCTTGCCGACGCCGGTGGGGCCGAGGAAGATGAACGAGCCACTGGGGCGCTTCGGATCCTTCAGGCCGGCGCGGGTGCGGCGCACGCTCTGGCTGACGGCCTTGATCGCGTCTTCCTGGCCGATGATCCGCTTGTGCAGCTCGGCTTCCATGTTGAGGAGCCTGGCGGTCTCTTCTTCGGTGAGCTTGTACACCGGGATACCGGTCCAGATGCTGAGCACTTCGGCCACGGCCTGCTCGTCGACTTCGTCGAACAGATCGACGCCGCTCGCCTTGACCTCGGCCTCCTTGGTGGCCTTCTCCTCGAGCAGCGACTTCTCCTGGTCGCGCAAGCGGCCGGCCTCTTCGAAGCGCTGCTCTTCCACGGCGCGCTTCTTGGCTTCCTGCACGTCGGTGAGCTTGGTCTCGATCTCCTTGAGATCCGGCGGTGTGCCCATGCGCTTGATGCGCAGGCGGGCGCCGGCCTCGTCGATGAGGTCGATGGCCTTGTCGGGAAGGTGGCGGTCGCTGATGTAGCGGTCGGACAAGTTGGCCGCGGCGACGATCGCCTGATCGGTGATCGTGACCCGGTGGTGCGCTTCGTACTTGTCGCGCACGCCACGCAGGATCTCGATGGTGTGGACGAGCGTGGGCTCCTCCACCTTCACCGGTTGGAAGCGGCGTTCGAGGGCAGCGTCCTTCTCGAGGTGCTTGCGGTACTCGTCGGTCGTGGTGGCGCCGATCGTCTGCAGTTCGCCTCGAGCCAGCATCGGCTTGAGGATCGATGCGGCATCGATCGCGCCTTCGGCTGCGCCGGCGCCGACGAGGGTGTGGATCTCGTCGATGAACAACACGATGTCGCCGCGGGTCTTGATCTCTTTCAGCACCTTCTTGAGGCGCTCCTCGAAATCGCCGCGGTAGCGGCTGCCGGCGACCAGCGCGCCGAGGTCGAGGGTGTAGAGCTGCTTGTTGCGGAGGGTGTCGGGGATGTCGTTCGACACGATCTTCTGGGCGAGGCCTTCGACGATCGCGGTCTTGCCGACACCCGGTTCGCCGATGAGCACCGGGTTGTTCTTGGTGCGGCGGCTGAGGATCTGCATCACACGCTCGAGCTCGCGCTCGCGGCCGATCATCGGGTCGAGCTTCTTCTCACGTGCGAGCTGGGTGAGGTTGCGGCCAAACTGGTCGAGGATCTGGCTGCTGCCCTTGTCGCCCTGCTCTTCCTTGGGCGTCGCTGCACCGCCCGACGCGGCTGCCTGCGGCTCGCCCTTGCCCTGGCCGCCTTGATAGCCGGAGAGGAGCTGGATGACCTGTTGGCGAACCCGGCTGAGGTCGGCGCCGAGCTTCACGAGCACCTGGGCGGCGACACCCTCGCCCTCACGGATGAGGCCGAGCAGGATGTGCTCGGTGCCGATGTAGTTGTGGCCGAGCTGGAGCGCTTCGCGCAACGACAACTCGAGCACCTTCTTGGCTCGCGGCGTGAACGGGATGTGACCTGACGGCGACGAACCACCCTGGCCGATGATCTCTTCGACCTGGCTGCGCACGGCCTCGAGCGAGATCCCGAGCGACTCGAGCGCCTTGGCAGCGACACCTTCGCCTTCGTGGATGAGGCCGAGCAGGATGTGTTCAGTTCCGATGTAGCTGTGGTTCAGCAATCGTGCTTCTTCTTGTGCCAGCACGACCACCCGACGAGCCCGATCGGTGAAGCGTTCAAACATGACGGAAGTGTATCGGGGGGTTCCAGGAGCAACGTGGCAGAAGGGGAGGGCCATCAGGCCTATTCCTGGTGACACTTGTGACGCGTGCGACGGGAATATCCAGGGCGTCGTTCGTGCTGTGGACCCGGTCTGACCTAGCCTGACCACCCATGGCGCAGCTGCCGTTCTTCACGCTCCCGGGCATGCCGGGCGACGTCGAACGCATCGAGGCCGCGCTCGTGCAGTCGGTGCGCACTCCCGATGCGTATCTCAACGAGATCGCCTCCCATCTCATCGTCGCCGGCGGAAAGCGCCTGCGCCCGGTGCTGACGTTGGTGGCAGCACAGATCGCTGACGGTCCGTCCAGCGACGATGCTGTCCAGGGGGGTATCGCCTGCGAGCTCGTGCAGACCGGCTCGCTGTACCACGACGACGTGATGGACGAGGCTCCCACGCGGCGCGGCGTCGAGACCGTGAACGCCAAGTGGGGCAATCTCCAGGCGATCCTCGCCGGCGACTTCTTGCTCTCGCGTGCGTCGGAGATCGCGGCGTCGCTCGGCACCGAGGTGGCCGCTTTGCTCGCCCGCACGATCGGTCGGCTGTGCGCGGGCCAGATCGAAGAACTGCGCCACACGTACAACGCAGCGCGACCCGAGTCGTCGTACCTCGCGTCGATCGCTGGCAAGACCGCGTCGCTGTACGCCACGTCAGCTCGCATCGGCGGCATCGTCGCCGGCTTCGACCGCCCCACGGTCGACACCCTCACCGAGTACGGCGAGGCCTTCGGGATCGTCTTCCAGATCGTCGACGACCTGCTCGACATCACCGCCACCGACGAAGCCCTCGGCAAGCCGGCGGGCCATGACATGGTCGAAGGCGTGTACACGTTGCCGGTGTTGCGCACCCTGCAGGCCGGTGGCATCGCGGCGGCATCGCTGCTCGACATCCTCGGCCGGCCGCTCGAGCCCAGCGAGCGCGAGAAGGCGCTCGAGATCGTTCGCAGCCGCGGCGGGGTGGAGAGCGCACTCGTCACCGCCCGCGAGTGGGCCGCCAAGGCGGTCGCCGCCTGCGACCCGCTGCCGTCGAGCGTCGCGACCGATGCTCTCCGGTCGGCTCCCGACGCGCTGCTCGCCAGCCTCGGCGCCTGATCCCGAGTCGCTGATCCCGCATCGCTGACCCACGGTCAGAGGACCGGGCTCGTCGGCGTCACACGTCCGCGGCCGGCGCTCGTCCGCCTGCCGCTCGCCGGCGCGGCGAGGCGACCAGACGATCAAGGCGACGATCCCATGCCGGCCCTGTCCGCAACAACCATCCGACCGCCGCGGCGAGGCAGTCGGTCGTCGCCCGATAGCGAACATCTCGGCCGCTGCGCTCGGCGATCACCATGCCCGCGTCAGCCATCACCTGCAGGTGCTTCACGATGGCCTGCCGTGTGATGGGGTAGTCGGCCGCGAGTTCGGTCGCGGTGCGGGGCCCGTGCGTCACGAGCGTCTCGATCAGCTGGCGGCGCGACGGATCGGCGAGAACGCCGAACAACTGGTCGAGCAGTCGGGGATCGTCGGCGGCAGGCCGTGACGCGCTCACGTGCGCGAGAGCGCGGCTGTCGGTGCTGTGGTGAGGCACAGCACCGACAGCCGAACATCCCATCCGAAGCCGGCGCCCATGGCGGCTGGACGGCTCGATCCCGATGTCATCGACATCGAGGCGGACATCGAGGCGGACATCGAGACGGACATCGAGACGGAGCCCGCTTGCACGAACGTCTCGGTGACGCGGAGTCCGGTGCGACCTCCGACGTGGACGATCTCCAGCTCGACGGTCGAGCGTTCGTCGTCGGTCCACCAGTCGAAGGTCACCCGCTCGTTGTGCTCGACGGTGCGCACGTGCACGTTCCGAAGCCGCTCCCCGTCGAGCACGACGCCGTCGGCTCCAGGTTGCACCTCAACGCCCCCGCCGTCGGTGAGCCACTCCGGCCAGCGTTCGCCGTCGCCGATCAGCGACCACAGTTCGTCGGTGGAGATGTCGAGATCGAGCTCGCGGGTGACGCTGGATTCGTTCATGTCACGAGTATAGAGCAACCACATGGTTGCACATCATTGCGCTCCCGTCTATGGTAGTGCAACCGTTGCGTTGCACATCCTGTGCGCCGAGGAGGAACCAGTGCTTGTCCCCACCGTCATCGAATCGACCTCGAAGGGTGAGCGAGCCTTCGACATCTACTCGCGCTTGCTCGCCAACCGGATCATCTTCCTCGGGCAAGCGATCGACGACCAGGTTGCCAACCTGGTCGTCGCCCAGCTGCTCCACCTCGAGTCGGACTCCTCCGGCCAGGACATCCAGCTGTACATCAACTCGCCCGGCGGAGACATGACGGGGTTGTTCGCGATCCACGACACGATGCGCTTCGTCGCACCTGACGTCGTCACGATCTGCGTGGGTCAGGCCGCGTCGGCGGCTGCGGTCCTGCTGGCGGCCGGTGCGCCCGGCAAGCGCTACGCGCTGCCCAACTCCCGGGTGCTCATCCATCAGCCCCATGGAGGCGCACAGGGTCAGTCGAGCGATCTCGAGATCCAGGTCGCCGAGGTCGTCGAGATGCGGTCGCGCATGATCGACATCCTGCACGTGGCGACCGGTCAGACCCGCGAACGACTCCTCGCCGATCTCGATCGCGACTACATCGTCCGCGGCGAACAGGCGGTCGCCTACGGACTGGTCGACCACGTGATCTACCGACGGGACCTGTCGGATCCGATGGCGGCAATCGCTGCGCGCGTGCCGGGACGAGCGGAGGTCGCGGCCTGACCTCAGGCGTCGGGTGCCACCTGCAACACGGTGGACGCAATGCGGGCCACGGTCTCGGGTGCGCCGAACTCGTCGTGGCGCAGAGCGCCCGACATGATCCGCAACAGCGTCTCACCGACGAGCTGTGACCGCACCGCAGCGCCGGTCACCCGTCGCATGGCCGAGGGTTGGCCGAGCAACCGGCCCCACAGGCGAGCGAGCTTGTACTGCTCGGCGTAGGTGTCGGCCACCAGGCGCGGATAGCTCTGCAAGGCGGTCGGCCCGGCGGTCGTGAGGGCATCGTGCACCACGTCGGCAGCCATTCGTCCGGTCTCGTAGGCGGCATCGATGCCCGCACCGGTGAAGGGGCTCGCGACGCCGGCCGCGTCTCCGACCACCAGGAAGGTCGGTCCGGCGGTCGGCTGCACCGAACCGCCCATCGGCACCCTCCCAACACGGACGACGCCGGTTGCTTCCGACGGTTCGATCTGCCATCGCTCGGCGATGTCGGCCACGTACGAATCGAGGAGATGCGCGACGTTGATGCCCTTGAAGTCGCGCGCCGTGCTGAGCAGTCCGACCCCGATGTTCACCGTGCCGTCCCCCACGGGAGACACCCACCCGTATCCCGGCAGGGCCTGACCGACGCGGTCGGTGAGATCGAGGCCGATCTCCAGATGGTCGTCGCCGGTCCGCGGCGACGGCCAGTACGAGCGAATCGCTGCAGCGAAGGGCCAGTGGCGGGTCCGGAACGTGCCGAGGGTGCGGCCGAACGGGCTGTTGGCGCCGTCTGCCACGATCACGTACCGGGCCGCGATCGCCTGCATGGTGCCGCTCGGCGTGCGCACGACGGCGCCACGCACGAACCCACGTTCCACGATCGGCTCGACCGCCTCGTGCCCGTAGCGCACGGTGGCGCCGCGGGACGCGGCATGTTCGAGCACGACGAGATCGAGATCGCGGCGCCGCACCGCGATCGCCTGGGGGTGCTCTCCTCGGTGCTCGGGCCACGGAAGGCTCAGTCGGTGGTCGTGATGCACCACCGTCACACCGACGAGCGGGTGCCACTGGTCGAGCTGGTCGGCCAGGCCGAGATCGCACAATTGGCGCACCGCCCGAGGCGTGAGCACGTCACCGCAGGCCTTCGAACGAGGGAAGACCCGTCGTTCCACCACCACGACATCGTGGCCGCACGCAGCGAGCCACGCAGCAGCAGCCCCTCCTGCTGGGCCACCTCCGATGACGAGCACATCGGCGGGCGATCCCAGGGGAGCGACGGCCGGTGTGGCGATCAGGGCTCCGCGTCGGGGGCGTTACCCGCGGCCGGCACCGTGCCGACGACGAAGGTGCCTTCGAGCTCGGTGGCGATGTTCTCGAACGTCAGCGACCCGTCTTCGAGGCCCACCCACGCGGGCGCCTCGGGGCTGCACCACTTCTCGTACTCCTCGAGGAAGTCGGCCGTCGGGTCGGCACCGCCCAAGGTGAAGCGCTCGTGACAGACGACGCCGAGGATCTGGACCTCGGTGAGGCCACCGCCTTGAGAGGCACCCTGGGCCGGCATGATGCCTCTCGCCTGCGTGAGATGAGCGCCACCCTCTCGGTCGGGGTTGCCGTAAATGGTGATGCCGGCAGCGCCGTATGCCTGGGTTCCGCCATACACGAAACGCAACTGGTCTTCGATGTGCGGGAACGTCTTCAACACCTCGCCGCCTGCGAATGGGTACCCCGAACCGGTGACGCCTTCGCCACCTGCGCCATGGCATCCGGAGCAGTTGCCCGGGTAGATCTCGGCGCCTTCGCCGAGCGGGCCGGCCACATTGGCTTCTTTGAACGTGAGGCCGCGGACGTACATGAAGGCCCACAACGGCAACAGGCTGAGGGTCGCCATCGCCCAGAACGGGATGCGATTCCGCGACTTGGCCGCGGCGACAGCGGGGATGTCGGGCTTGGGGGGTGGCGGTGCCGCTGGCGTGGCCGGCGCTGCAG
>JAYUSX010000499.1:0-6707 GCA_043755475.1 Actinomycetota bacterium | reverse complement strand
GCAACGACCAAGGGCTGCGCGCGGGTCTCACCATCCGCGACCTCGACATCGACCGGTACCAGCTCGACGGCCGGGTGCAACAGGTGGTGGTGGCCGCGCGCGAGCTCGACCTGGGCACGATCGCCAACAAGTCGTGGCAGGGTCGCCACCTCATCTCCACCCACGGATGTGGGTTGGTGATGGCGCCTGCCAACCGCGTGCGCGACAACGGTCTGCCCGACTATCGGCCGGTCGACCTCGAGCGTCCCGAGCTGTACTTCAGCGAAGGCCTGACCGGCTACTCGATCGTCGGCACGTCGGTGAGCCAGGAGACCTGCCCGGGTCAGGAGGCGACGACCAACTACACCGGTGACGGTGGCATCGCGTTGAACTCGGTTTTCAAGCGGATGGCCTTCGCACTCGACTTCCTCGACTACAACCTGCTCGGATCGAGTGCCGTCTCGTCCGACTCCCGGATTTTCTGGATTCGCAGTGTTCGAGAGCGCGTCGAGAAGGTCGCACCGTTCGTGACGTTCGACGCCGATCCATACCCGGTCGTGGTCGATGGCGGGGTGGTGTGGGTGGTCGACGGCTACACCACGAGTGCCCGATACCCGTACGCCCAGAACGCTGCCATCGGTCAGCTCAGCGCCGGCAGCGGCTTGAACTTCGACTTCAACTACGTCCGCAACAGCGTGAAGGCCGTTGTGAACGCCTACGACGGTTCGATGCAGTTCTACATCAGCGATCCCGACGATCCGATCGTGAACGCGTGGGCCGATGCGTTCCCCGACCTCTTCGCCCCGCTGTCGGCGATGCCCGCCGCGCTGAAGGAGCACCTGCGCTATCCCGAGGACATCTTCCGCATCCAGACCGAGGCTTACTCGAAGTACCGGCTCGACGGAGACTCGTTCTTCGACCGCAAGGACGCGTGGTCGGTGGCCCAGGGCCCGTCACCGGTTCCCCGGCTGCAGGCCGCCACCGCCGACCCGAACGCAGCCGCGGCTGCGACACCGCCGGCCGACTTCGCCGAAGAGTCGGGTACCGCTCGATTCGTTCCGTATTACTCGATGTTCCGCGCGCCGGATCAGGCCGCGCCGAGCTTCCAGATGTTCCGACCCTTCGTGCTGTTCAGTACCGACGACACCCGCAAGGAGCTCTCCGCGTTCATGGTCGCCAGTAGCGATCCCGAGACCTACGGACAGCTGAGCGCCTACGTCGTGCGGCCGAGCGACACCGACGGACCAGCGACGGTTCAGGCGGCGATCGACGCCGACCCGATCATCTCCGCGCAGATCACGCTGCTCGACACAGCTGGTTCGAGCGTGGTGTTCGGCGACATGCAGATGGTGCCGATCAGTGACAGCCTGCTGTACCTGCGGCCGCTGTACTTGAAGGACGACGCGACGCGACAGGCATCGTTCCAGTTCATCATCGCGGCGTACAACGGCAATGCCGTCTACGGCACCAGTCTCCAGGACGCGTTGGGCAAGCTGTTCCCTGCGTTCCGCACCGACGTCGGCGACGTCGTGGGCGACGCGCCCGAGGTCGACCCTGGCGAGGATCCGGGCACGCCGACCGACGAAACCGTGGACGAGCTGCTGGTCAAGGCCCAAGACCTGTTCGAACAGGCAGATGAGGCTCTGCCCGACTTCGCTCGCTACGACGAGCTCAACCGTCAGGCGAGGGAGTTGGTGACCCGAGCACTCGAGCTGGCCGAGGCCGGTGGGTGACCCCGCCGGCGCCGGTCGTTCATCGCCTCGGCGCGTGGTGAGCAGCGCGTCCGCCTGACCATCTCTGCTGGACCTCCACCGGACCTCCACCGGACCTCCGCCGGACGATGTTCACCGCCCGGCAACTCGCGGGCCTTGCTGGAGGTGGGTCAGCTGCGACCGCGCAGCTGACGCACCTGCTCGGCCAACATGGCGAGATCCTCGCGGAACGAGATCTCGTAGCGAGCCTGTTCGGCGGCGAGCTTCACCTGGCCGGTGCGCAGCGTGTTCACTGCCTCGTCGTCCACCTGCACCACCGCCGTCGACGGCTGGCTGGCTGCGAGCGAATCCATGTCGCGACTCAGCTCACCGAGCTGATTGGCGAGCTGGGTGCTCACGCTCTGGATGCGTTCGTCGAGCGCGTTCGCCTGGTCGAGCGCAGTGCGCGAGTCGCCTTCGCTCGTGGCGACGCGCTGTGACAGCGCATCGAGTTGGGCACTCAGGCCGCCCGTGTCGGGCACGGAGGCTGCAAGTTCGTTGATGCGATCCTGCAACTGCTGGATGTCGGAACCACGGTCGGGCATGTCGGCCAAGCGGCGGTCGAGGTCGGCCAGGCGCTCGGGCAGCGAGGCGTGATGGTCGAGCCGCTCACGCAGCTCGGCGAGTTGACGGTCGATCTCGTCGGTGTTCGCCTGCGGTGTGATGGAAGCGAAGCCGGACACGGCCGACGACGTCTCCTCGAGCCGGAGCTCGAGCGTTGCTGCGTGGTCACGGGCGGAACGCGTCTGCTCTTCGGCGCCCACGAGGCGAGCCCAGATCTCGGAGATCTGCTGTTCGACGTTGCCCGAACGGCCCCCGGCCTCGTCGATCTGCTGGGCCAAGGTGGTGGCCTGCTCGTTGGCCAGGCGAGCCTGCTCGGCGCTGGCGTCGACGCGAGCCCAGAGTTGGGCGAGCTGATCGTCGAGCGCCGACCGATCCAGACCTTCGATGCGTTGGTCGAGTGACGCAGCCTGATCGCGGGCTTGGCGTGCTGCGTCGTCGGCGGCCGCCACCCGTTCGGCCAGTTCGTCCAGACGACCACCGATGTCGTCGCGCATGGTGCTTGCGGCCGCCGGTGTCGAGGCGAGCTGCTCGACGCGCTCGCCGAGGGTCGTCGCTTGCTCACGGGCCGAGCGTGCGTCTTCGGCCGTCATCGCCACCCGCTCGGAGAGCTCGTCCAGACGGCCGGTGATGTCGTCGGGCACGGTGCTTGCTGCCGCCGGCGCCGATGCGAGCTGCTCGACGCGTTCGCCGAGGGTCGTGGCTCGCTCACGGGCCGAGCGCGCGTCTTCGGCCGTCATCGCCACCCGCTCGGCCAGCTCCGCGAGCTGCTGGCTGAACTGTGGTGAGATCTGCGGCGGTGCGGGCACGCCGGCCACATCCCGGTTGTCATCGCGGCTGTCGTCGCGGTTGTCGTCGCTCGACCGCGCTGCCATGGCTTGTTCGAGCTGAGTCCTGAACTCGGCGATCTCTGCACTGCGCACATCGATCAGCTCGCGAAGGCCAGCGACATCAGCACTGCGCAACTCGACGATCTGGCGGAGGTGGGCGACCTCGTTGCTCTGACCGTCGATCTGGGCCAAGCGTGCGTCGATGTCGGCGATTCGTTGGCTCGCGGCGGCTTGTTCCTGGAGCTGGCGATCGAGGTCGGCCAGTCGTTCGTCGAGCGCGGTCTGGGCCTGCAGTTGCGAGTCGAGCTCGGCCAGGCGCGTCTCCAGCTCTGCAGTGACGGACGAGCCGGCGGCGAGTGCGTTGATCCGCTCGTCGAACACCTCGACCTTGCTGGCCTGCTCGGTGGTTTCGGCGATGCGATCCTCGAGGGCAGCGATCTGTTCGGCGATCTCGGCGCGCGTGGCGGATTGCTCGGCCCGGCTGGCCGCCTCGGCGGCAGCGAGGCGCTGACCCATCAGCGCAAGGCGCTCGCTCAGTTCCTGGGTGCTGCCTGCGGCGGCCAGTTCGTCGAGGCGCTGGTTGATGCCGTCGCTGTCGACGTTGCGCTGCTGCAGCAGACCGATGCGGTCGCTGAGCGCTGTGACCTGATCGGCGATGTCTGCCTGAGCGCTCATGCGCGCGTTGATCTGGCTCATCTGACGCTGCAACAGATCGACGGTCTCGGCGCTGCGAGTCAGCTCCTCGAGCCGGTCGGCAAGTTCGTCGTCGGGCGCCACCGGCGAAGCCGCCAGCTCGGCGACCTGATCGAGACGGCTGGCCAATGCCGCGAGGCGCGGCTCCATGCTTCCGCCACCACTTGAGACGCCACCGCCGCCTTGTTCCACGTCGATGATTCGTTGGTGCAGCTCGTCGACCTTGCTGCCGACGGCGAGGGTGCCCTCGAGGCGGTTCTCGAGCGCCTCGATCTTGTCGACGATCTCGGCGGTGTCGTTCTTGGAGTTCGACGACAACACCATGGTGGTGGCTGCGAGCGAGCTGAGGCGGTCCTCGAGCGAGGCCTTGGCCTGCTCGCTCGCATCGAGTCGTTCCTTCAGCTCCACGAGTTCGTTGCGGAGTACGAGGAACTCGACCGGGTCGATCGATTGCTTCTTGTTGAAGAGTCCCATGTGGTGGACAGTCCTCGTTGTTCGGCGCCTGGGAGCGGCGGGTGTTCAACGTGCGCTCACGCACGCGCACGGCAGACGTGTGCACCAAACCGTACTCTCTGGCGTCGCTCGATTGGGGGAGGCCACCATCGTGCGAAGGCCACCGAACCGGCGGTTCGGTCGACCCGAGCAACCGACGTCGCCGATGCAGCGACCGACTCCTCGTTGCGTCGTCGGCGCGGAGATCAGGCCACGTCGGCGAGCTTGCGCAGGGCGGCAGCGTTCATGCAGAACCGCAAACCGGTGGGCTTCGGACCGTCGGGGAAGACGTGACCGAGATGGGCGTCGCAGACGTTGCATTCAGTTTCCACGCGCACCATTCCGTGCGAGCGATCGACGTGGTAGGCGATCACGTCAGCGGTGAGCGGTTCGGTGAACGAGGGCCACCCCGTGCCCGACTCGAACTTCACCGAACCGTCGAACAGCGGGGTGCCACAGCACACGCAGCCGTAGCGGCCGGGTTCGAACCGGCTGCACATGTCGCTGCTGAACGCACGCTCGGTGCCGGCGTGGCGGGTGACCTGGTAGGCCGTCGGGTCGAGCAGTTCCTTCCACTCGACGTCGGTCTTGTCGACACGCTGTGGCGGAGGGACGTTGCCCGTGTCGGCGAGGCGGATCACTTCGTTCCATGTGAGCATGCCGCCGACGCTACCGATCGGCCGGCAGTCGTTCCTCGACGCAGCGCCGGTGTTTCGTGAGTTGTTCCCGAGTCGTTCGAATCGTGTTCGCAGCGCCGTTCGAGGTGTCGTTCTCGCAGCGTCGTTCGAAGCAGCGATGCAACCGGTCGCATCATGGTGAGCGTTCGGTTGCGGCCGCAGACGATCGAGAGTCAGATCGCCTTGCCAGGATTGAGCATGCCGGTGGGGTCGAAAGTCGCCTTCACGCGGTGCTGCCAGGCGTGGTGCACCGGGTCGAGCTCGCGCTCCAGGAATCGCCGCTTCAACGTGCCCACGCCGTGCTCGGCCGCGATCGTTCCGCCCAGACCGATCGAGAGTTCGACGATGTCGGAGAATGCGGCTTCGGCGCGAGCGACCTCACCGGGATCAGCATCGTCGAACACGAGCAGAGGATGCATGTTCCCGTCGCCGGCGTGACCGATCGTGGGCAGGTCGATGCCGCGTTGTTCGCCGATCTCGACGATGCCGGCCAGCAGCTCGGCCAGTCGCTCACGAGGCACCGCCACGTCCTCTGGCAGCATCGCCTTGCCGAGCTGCTCGAACGCTGGCCACACCCGGCGGCGGACCTCGACGAACATGTCGCCCTCTGCAGGATCGGTGACGTGGTGCACCTCGGTGGCCCCGTGGGCAAGACACGCTGCGGCCATCTGTTCGATGACCGCTACTGCTCGATCGCCGCTCGACTGCACGAGCAGCAGACACGCCGCCGCGGTGTCGAGGCCCATGTGGTACACCGCGTTCACCTGACGCAGCGAGGCTTGGTCGACGATCTCCATCAGGCTCGGCTCATGGCCGTCGCGGAAGATGTCGAGGATCGCCCGGCCGGCCGAGGGAAGGTCGCCGAAGTAGGCGACAGCGGTGCACGGCGGTCCCGGAAGCGGCACGAGCTTCACCGTCACTTCCGTGATCACCCCGAGGATGCCCTCCGACCCCACGAACACGCCGGTGAGGTCGAGACCGGCCGTGCTCTTGAGCGTGTGCCTGCCGGTGTGGATCACCTCGCCGGAGGCAAGGACGACTTCGAGCCCGATCACGTAATCACGGGTGACGCCGTAGCGCACGCAGCACAGGCCACCGGCGTTCGTGGCCACGTTGCCGCCGATGCTGGAGATCTCGTACGAGGCCGGATCGGGTGGGTAGAACAGACCGTGCTCGGCCACGGCTCGCTTCAGATCACCGTTCAGCACGCCGGGCTGGACGCGTGCCATCCGATTCGCGGTGTCGATGCTCACCACGCGGTTCATGCGGTGCATCGACAAGATCACGCACCCATCGGACGCGTTCGCTCCGCCGCAGAGACCGGTGCCGGCGCCTCGTGTGACCACCGCGGCGCCAGCAGCTCGGGCGGCGTCGATCGTCGCGACGACGTCGGCCGTGGTGCGAGGCATCACCAGCACAGCGCCGGTGCCGGCGCGTTCGAAGATGGCGCGGTCCTGCGCATACGCCGCGATGACATCGCGATCGGTCTGGATGCATTCGTCGCCGAGTCTCGAACGGAGCTCGTCGATCAGGGAAGCGGTCACAGACACATCTTGGCCTCGCGATCACCTACCAGGTCGGTTGCGATCACGGTGGTGGCGCCGCTACCTTGGGAGACACCACAGCGCGGGGTGGAGCAGCTCGGTAGCTCGTCGGGCTCATAACCCGAAGGTCGCAGGTTCAAATCCTGCCCCCGCCACTAAGAAAGCCCTGGTCAGCCACTA